>JAJTFQ010000048.1 GCA_021299955.1 Chitinophagaceae bacterium | reverse complement strand
CTTGCGCTTTTCGTAGACCTCATCTTCCGTGCCATGCTGCATGATCTTGCAGATCTGTTCGTCGCTGAAGCCCATGTGCTTGGCTTCACGCAGCAATTCCATGGGCAAGGTGTCCAGTTTATGTCTGGCGATCTCTTTCTCCAGGTTGACGATCTTCTGGATCTCGAAGATGAACCAGCGGTCGATATAAGTTGCCTGGACAATACTCTTCACGCTGATACCCATCATCAGGGCATCTTTGATGCGGAAGATGCGATCCCATTTCGGAGTCTTCAAATATTCCAGGATCTGTTCCGGCTGCATTTGGTTCTTGCCGTAGTATCCCAGTCCCACCGCGTTGTTCTCGAGGCTCTGACAGGCTTTCTGAATGGCCTCCGCGAAACTTCTGCCGATGGCCATCACTTCGCCGAAGGATTTCATCTGAAGCCCGAGGGTATCGTTGGCGCCCTTGAATTTATCAAAGTTCCAGCGCGGCACCTTTACGATAACGTAGTCCAGCGCGGGTTCAAAATAGGCGGAAGTGGTCTTGGTGATCTGGTTCTTCAGCTCATCGAGCGTGAAGCCCAGGGCGAGTTTGGCGGCGATCTTGGCGATCGGATATCCGGTGGCTTTGGAGGCGAGGGCGGAGGATCGGCTCACGCGCGGGTTGATCTCGATGGCGATGATCTCTTCCGTTTCCGGGTTGAGGGCGAACTGAACGTTACAGCCACCGGCGAAGTTGCCGAGGTCGCGCATCATGCGGATGGCCGTATTGCGCATCAGCTGGAACGCAGTATCGCTGAGGGTCATGGCCGGCGCCACCGTGACGGAATCGCCCGTATGGACACCCATCGGATCGAAGTTCTCGACGGTACAGATGATGGCAACGTTATCGTTCGAGTCACGGAGCAGTTCCAGCTCGAATTCCTTCCAGCCCAGCACCGCCCTTTCCACAAGCACTTCGTGGATGGGCGAAGCCGTGAGTCCGCGGTTCAGTGCCTCATCGAGGAACTCCTTGCTGTGGACGAATCCGCCGCCTGTTCCGCCGAGTGTGAAGGAGGGGCGGATCACCAGCGGGAACCCGATCTCCTGAGCGAATTCTTTACCCTCAAGGAAGGAGTTGGCAGTTTTGGCGGGAGCCACCTGGATGCCCATGCGTATCATCCACTGGCGGAACTGTTCCCGGTCTTCCGCTTTATCGATCGCCTTGATGTCGACACCGATCAGGCGGACGTTGAAGCGTTCCCACAGACCCAGTTCTTCGGCTTCCTTGGCCAGGTTCAACGCAGTCTGCCCGCCCATGGTGGGGAGCACGGCATCGATCTGGTTTTCGGAAAGGATCTGTTCGATGCTGTCGGCGGTCAGCGGTAGCAGATATACGCGGTCGGCCATCATCGGATCCGTCATGATCGTGGCGGGATTGCTGTTGATCAGGATGACCTTTACGCCTTCTTCCCGAAGACTTCTGGCCGCCTGAGAGCCGGAGTAGTCAAATTCGCAAGCCTGGCCGATGATGATGGGTCCGGAACCGATGATCAGTACCGTCTTGATGGAATGATCTTGGGGCATAGTCTGAACGAGGGGATTTGGTTGTTCCGGATATAAAAAAACCGGGAAATCCCCGGGTCACAAAGGTAATCGCTATAAATTAATCTCCAATGCCTTCTGTACAATTCATCCATGAATGCGGTAATCTTGTGTCACCGGATAAAGACCCGGCCCATCCCGGGTTTCCGGAATCCGGCCGATGGGGTTTCCCTGATCACCCATTCGGGATCCCTGACATAATTTTGCAGGAATGCTTACATCCGCCCCCATGATCAGATCGCTGACTTTTCTCCTGTTACTTTTTCAGGCAGGGGTCCCTTTCGTATCGGACGCGCAGTCTGGCCGTCCGGCCTACTTCACCTACCCCCTTCGGATAGAGCCGAGGCTCAACGCCAATTTCGGGGAGATGCGTCCCAATCATTTTCACATGGGCCTCGACCTGTTCACGCTCCGGCGTGAAGATCTTTCGGTGTATGCGCCGGCTGACGGGTATGTTTCGAGGATAAAGATAGAAGCCGGAGGATTTGGCAATGCCATCTACATAGACCATCCGAATGGTACGACCACGCTGTATGCGCACATGAACGGCTTTACTGAACCGCTGGAGGCATGGATCGACGACATGCAGTATCAGCGGGAGTCCTGGGCGGTGGACCTGCCCGTTCCGCCGGGGCTTTTTCCGGTAAAGCGCGGGCAGTTCATCGGTTTCAGCGGCAATACCGGCGCATCGGCCGGCCCGCATGTGCATTTCGAGATCCGGGAGACCGCTACCGAGAAATGCCTGAATCCGCTGCGCTTCAACTTTCCCATACCAGATAACGTCCCGCCCGATCTTTTCCGCATCGCCGTCTATGACCGGCATCGGAGTACTTACGAACAGACTCCGGCCATCCATACGCTCAGGAAAGCAGGCGGTGTATGGACCGTTCCGGGTGTGATCCGGGTGAATACCGACAGGATCACCCTGGCGTTGCAGGCGACCGACCGGATGAGCGGAACGCCCAACGCAAATGGGATCTTCGAAACCAGGCTATATGACGGGGGCAGGCTGGTGGGAGGCTTCCGCATCGACAGCATCGGATACGACGAAACGCGGTATCTCAATGCACACATCGACCACGCCCATCGCCTGGCCGGCGGGCCCTGGTTGCAGTTCCTGCTTCCGCTGCCCGGCGACCGCTCCGCCATCCATGTCCACGCCGCGGGCCGTCACTACCTATCCCTCGAAGATACCGCCCGTCACGATTTCCGGTTGGAAGTCCTGGATGTTGATGGCAACCGCTCGGTGGCCCGCTTCTCCATGCAGCGCGGGCAACGCATCCAGCCGCCCTTACCTTCGGTTGAAGACCGCCTCCGCCCGGGCCAATACGGCATCATCGATACCGACGATCTTCAAGTGGTCCTCAGCGACCGGGCCCTTTACGATTCCGCCCGGCTCGAAGTGCGCAGGCTGCCCGGCGAGGCTTCCGGCACAAGCTATTCCCCGGTGTTCGAGATCATGCGACAGGCCATCCCGGTGCACGATCTTTTTACCCTCAGGATCCGTCCGACCAGACCCGTTCCGCCCGAATTGAGAGACCATATGCTGATCAGCAAGGTCACCCGTGGCATTCGTCAGGTGCGCAAGGCGACCCCGGAGAAGGATGGATTTTCGGCTTCGTGGCGCGATTTCGGCAGTTTTCGTCTGGAGGCCGACCTGGTTCCGCCTACGATCACCTTCTACGGACTCCAGGACGGCACCCATGTGGGGTCACGCCCATCCCTGTCCTTTTCGGCTGTTGATAACCACCCGACGATCCGCAGTCTGCGCGCCGAGATCGACGGTGCCTGGATAAAATGCGCCCGCCGCGGCAACACGTTCTCCTACCGCTTCGACCGGCGCTGCCCCCCGGGCCGACATACACTGACCGTCATTGCGGAAGACGAGGCCGGGAACAAAACCACCCGAAGCGTTGTTTTCCATCGCTAAATCATTGATACATGTTGACTGAAGGTACCAAGGCCCCGGCTTTCCTGGGACAAGACCAGGACGGCAATCCCATATCCCTGGCCGATTTCAAGGGCAGAAAACTGATACTCTATTTCTATCCCCAGGATGCGACGCCTACCTGTACGACCCAGGCCTGCAACCTGCGCGATCACCATCAGGAACTCGCCGCCGCCGGCATCGACGTCGTCGGTGTCAGTCCGGACAACGCACAGAGCCACCTGAAATTCATCTCGAAGCAGGGACTGCCGTTCCGGCTGATCGCTGACACTGACCGGAAGATCATCGAGCAATACGAGGTCTGGGGCGAAAAGCAGATGTATGGGAAAAAATATATGGGTCTGCTCAGGACAACGTTTCTGATCGATGAGCAGGGGGTGATCTCCAAGATCTTCGGTAAGCCCAGGGCGAAGGAGCATGCGCAGGAGATCCTTGATGCATTGAAAGCCATGGGTTGATGGTTTCGGCACGTGGATGCAACCCCCGGGCCGCTTCGTTCGTCATATTCCTCATGCACCATCCTGAGACAACGTCAGACTGGTCCCAGCCAGGAGATGTCGCCAAAACGATGCCTTTGAACCTGTCCGTTTTCGGTGATGAGCCGTCCCTCTGCATCGACGCCCTGCACCACCGCTGCGAAGGTGGTATCTCCCTTTCGGAAGCGAAAACATCTGCCACGGCCATAAAGGCGCTCTTCGTAGGATCCGAGCAGTGGCGTAAGTCCCGTCTCTGCAAGTTGTCCGAGCCGCAGTTCGAGCGCTGTGCAAAGTTCACGGGCCAGGGCGATGGGATCGAAGGTCTTCCCGGTGATCTGACGAAGCGATACCGGGTTCGGGAGATCGGTTTCGAACACCGTCTGATTGATATTGATCCCGAAGCCGATGACAGACCTGCGCCACTCCGAGCCGCGCATGCTGTTCTCGATGAGTATTCCGCCCGCCTTCCGGTCGCGCCAGTAAATGTCATTGGGCCATTTGATGGCGGTCTCCTCTCCGGCGTGCCTGCCGAACAGATCAGTGGCGGCCAGTGCCGCGGCGCAGCTCAGTCCGAACAGCCCGGCATGTTCCAGTCCATCCGGCTCGAGAAGTACGCTCATCATGATGTTCAGTCCCGGTTCAGAAGCCCATGTCCTACCCCGCTGGCCCTTCCCCGCCGTCTGTTCAAGGGCGAAAAAGACCGAACCGGAAGCCGATCTCTCTTCTTGCCCCTCTTCCAGGGCCAGCCGATTGGTAGAGTCGACGGAATCGATGATTTTGAATGGGATGCCGATCCGTTGCATGATGGCGGGTGTGCTTTTTATTCCGTAATTTCGTACAATAGTAAGACAAGAAATAGGTTGTTGTGCCGGCCGGCTCTCCTGTCGTCCGCAGATCTCGGACGTTCACAACGGCAAGTTCCAACAAGAAGCCTAATACAAACCACACTGAATTGACATCCACACCCGTCCTCCCCGAGACAGCACCGAAGCGCGTGGCGCGTTTGAACCGGGGGAGCAAGATCCTAAAAGTCATCATCCAAGCCATCCTGGACAAGAAGGGGGAGCATCTGATCTCCATGGACCTCCGCAAGATACCGGAGGCCGTTGCAGATTTCTTCATCATCTGTGAGGCAGGTTCGACCACGCAGGTGAGAGCCATTGCAGAATATGTGCGTGAAACCGTCCGACGGGAATGCGGTGAAGTAGCCTACCATGATGAGGGGTATGGTGCAAACCAATGGGTCATTGTGGATTTTGTTAACGTGGTCGTTCATATCTTCCTGCCTGAAACGCGGAAGTTCTACCGGCTTGAGGAAATGTGGAGCGATGCCGCCTCGGAAGAACACCAGGATGAGCCTCCGGCCCTGTCGACAGACCCGGTGAAGTCGCTGAAGCGCAGCGCCGGGCGGCGGGCCGACAAACTATAATTCCGCTCCGAACGTTATAAACCTGATCTACACCATCACACTGTAGGAACGAAACATATGTCAAGACAAGAAAACAGCAAGGGCAGGCAATCATCGAGGTTCAACCGACCGTCCACCGATGGCAACGAGGAATCCTCGCGGAAAGGCCCCCGTTTCAATATTTACTGGATCTATGGCCTGGTGTTGGTCTTTTTGATCGGTTACCAGATCCTTCAGGGGGTGACGCCGGACGCCACGGTCATTACGGATCTCAAGTTCAAACAGGAGATGCTTTCAAAGAATCACGTCGAGCGCGTGGAGCCTGTGAAGAACAAGGATGTCGTGCGCATCTACATCAAGAAGGACAGCCTTGAACTCCAGCAGTACAAGGATATCCTGAAGGAAAAGTGGTCCTTCGTAAAGAACTCGAAGGGTCCTCACTTTCAGTTCCGGGTATCCAAGGTGGAGGACTACCAGCAATCCCTTGACGACTATTTTGAAGCCAACAAGCAGGTAGCTCCGGTGCCGGTGGATCCCATCGCTGATCCCGAATTCTTCGGACCGATCATCAACTTCCTGTTCCCGCTCCTCATGTTCGGTCTTCTGTTTGTGCTCATGATGCGGAAGATGGGTGGTGGTGCCGGCGGCAGTGGCGGTCCCGGAGGTATTTTCAACATCGGCAAATCAAAGGCCCAGCTGTTCGACAAGGGTACACGGGTCAACATCACTTTCTCCGACGTTGCCGGTCTCGATGAGGCCAAACAGGAGGTCATGGAGATCGTGGACTTCCTTAAGAATCCCAAGAAATATACCGCTCTGGGCGGAAAGATCCCTAAAGGTGCGCTCCTTGTCGGTCCTCCGGGTACCGGTAAAACCCTCCTCGCCAAGGCCATGGCCGGCGAGGCCCAGGTGCCCTTTTTCTCCATGTCAGGTTCCGACTTCGTTGAACTATTCGTGGGCGTTGGTGCCAGCCGGGTGCGTGACCTGTTCAAGCAGGCCAGGGAAAAGGCCCCGTGCATCATCTTCATAGACGAGATCGACGCCATCGGTCGAGCCCGCGGCAAGAACATGATGGTCAGCAACGATGAGCGGGAGAATACGCTCAACCAGCTCCTTGTGGAGATGGATGGTTTCGGGGGCGACAGCGGCATCATCATCCTGGCGGCCACCAACCGTCCGGACGTTCTGGATTCTGCCCTGCTGCGTCCGGGCAGGTTCGACCGCCAGATCAGCATCGACAAGCCGGACCTGAAGGGTCGTGAGCATATCTTCCGTGTACACCTGAAACCTATCAAGACCTCCGACAAACTGAATATTTTCAAGCTGGCGGAACAAACACCGGGCTTTGCCGGCGCGGATATCGCCAATGTTTGTAATGAGGCTGCGTTGATCGCTGCCCGTAAAGGCAAGGAACAGGTGGAGATGGATGACTTCCAGGATGCCATTGACCGGGTCATCGGCGGATTGGAGAAGAAAAATAAGATCATCTCCCCTGAAGAGAAGAAGATCATTGCCTATCATGAAGCAGGACACGCCGTCTGTGGCTGGTACCTGGAGCACGCCTATCCGCTGCTGAAGGTCACCATCGTACCTCGGGGTGTGGCCGCCCTGGGATATGCACAGTACACCCCCAAGGAGCAGTACCTCTATGATACGGAGCAGCTGATGGACCAGATGTGCATGACACTGGGCGGTCGCGCGGCAGAGGAAATATTCTTCGGAAAGATATCCACCGGTGCGCAGAACGATCTCCAGCAAGTCACCAAGCTTTCCTATGCCATGGTCACGGTCTATGGCATGAATGATAAGGTCGGCAACCTCAGCTTTTACGATCCGCAGCAGGAGAACACCTTCACAAAGCCATACAGCGACGATACCGGGAAACTGATCGACGTTGAGGTACGCGCCCTCGTGGATTCTGCATACAAGCGGACCCTGGAGCTGCTGACGGAAAAGAAGGAGCAGGTCGACAAACTCGCCCGCGCTCTCCTGGAACGTGAGGTCCTGCACCAGCAGGACGTTGAGGATCTGCTCGGCAAGCGTCCTTACGGAGAGAAAAAGATCTTCGACGAATCTGAGGAAGTCGCCGGCAATACGGCAGATCAAACTACGGAAACGCAAACCGACCCAACTCCGGTCTCGGAAGTCCAGCCTCCGGAAGCGACAGACCCGTCCGCTGCTCAGGATTCGCAGGAAGCCCAAGCCCCGACCGCATAGTCACATGGAGTCCACGAAGTCCAAGCAGATCATTTTAAGTCGCATCCGGAAGGCATTGCACCAGTCGGTAGATGCCCCCTTTTCCCGGCAGGAAACGGAGGGTGAGATCTATCCCAAGGCATCTGACGACCTGTCCGTGATCTTTGCTACTGAGTTCACCCGACTGTTGGGGAGATTCGCTTATTGTCCCTCCTGGGAGGACCTGGCCCTTCAGGCCGGCCAGCTGATCAGGGACATGGGATGGAAGAAAGTCTATTGCCAGGAATCACCACTGGTCAGACTCTTCGAACTTCAGGGCCTAACGGATATCCGGTACACGGATGACCTTTCCGCCTGTGATGTCTCCTTTACCGCCTGCGAGGCCCTGGTGGCGCGCACCGGCACCATGGTGCTCAGCTCCGCCCTGCCACATGGAAGGACGGCAAGCGTTTATGCACCCGTGCATGTCTGCGTGGCACTCACCTCCCAACTGACATACGATATCTCAGATGCGCTCACCATTATCCGGCAGCGCTTCCAGGGTGAAATACCATCCTCCATTAGTTTTGCCACAGGTCCCAGCCGGACAGCAGACATCGAAAAGACCCTGGTTGTGGGCGTTCATGGTCCGCGTGAAGTATATTGCCTGCTCGTGGAGGACGGTCCGCCACAATGATCGGATCAGGCACCTGATCGACAACACACCCGCATTCATGGACATTTCCGCCGGCAAAAAGATCTATTTCCTGTCCGACTTTCACCTCGGAGCCCCGGACAGAGAGCGTAGTCTCGACAGGGAGCGCCGGATCGTCCGTTTTCTTGAAGGCATACGTACGGATGCGGCCATGATCCTGATCCTTGGCGATATGTTCGATTTCTGGTTCGAGTATCGCAAGGTGGTGCCGAAGGGATACGTACGGATCCTCGGAAAACTGGCGGAGATCACAGACAGCGGGATCCCTGTTCATTTTTTTATCGGGAACCACGACATGTGGATGCAAGGTTATTTTGAAACGGAGTTGAACATCCCCGTTTTCGACGGACCGAGAGATTATGTTTTCAACGGCCGGCGTTTCCATATTGGTCATGGCGACGGGCTTGGGCCCGGTGATCATGGGTACAAACTGCTTAAAAAGATATTCCGTAATCCGGTTTGCCGCTGGCTTTTCGGCCTGATTCCCCCCGCGCTTGGCATCGGGCTGGCGGATCATTTCAGCAGACGGAGCCGCGCCATCACAGGCCATGCAGATGATCAATTCCTGGGTGAGGATCGTGAATGGCTCATATCGTATTGCAAGGATGTCCTGCGTGCGCAGCCGGTTGAGTATTTCATTTTCGGACACAGACACCTGCCCATCGATTTCCAGCTCTCGCCTAACAGCCGCTACATAAATCTCGGTGATTGGATCCGATACGACACCTATGCTGTCTTCGATGGCGATCACCTGTCATTGCTGAGCCATGCGCCCTGAATTGATCGCATGGATCCTGACCCTTTGTGTCGCATGCGGCCAGAGAGCGGCAGCGCAAACGCCTGCCCCACACCTTCTGTCAGGGGATTTCCAGCATTTTGATGTCGACAACCTGGGCAATCTGTATGTGCTGACCCGTGGTCATCAACTTAGGAAATACAGTCCCCGGGGTGATTCCGTCGGGGTGTTCAACGATGTGGTGAAATACGGGCGACTCCGTGCCATGGATGTTTCCAATCCCATGCGCATTCTGCTCTTCTATCCTGATTTTGGTACGATCCTTCTGTTGGACCGTATGCTCAAGCCCCTCGATGCGATTGATCTGCGCAGGACTTCCATGCTGCAGGTGAGCGCCGTGGCTACTTCCTACGACAACCAATGTTGGGTATACGATGAGCAGGAGGCCCGCCTGCGCAAGATCGATGCCCAGGGGCGGGTATTGCTTGAAAGTCCAGACCTGCGTATGATCATGGACGAACCTCCTGCGCCCGTTTACATGTCTGATCAGCAGGGAACCGTATCGCTCTATGATCCGGTGAGGGGATTGTACAGGTTCGATCAATATGGAGCCTTTCGGCAGCGCATTCCCGTGGCAGACTGGTCGGATGTGCGGGTGTCAGGCGCTTTGTTTGAGGGCGTTCGTGAGGGGGGGATGATCCGATATGATCTGAAGACCGGCCGAACCGGTCAGTATGCGATACCTCCGGAGATCCGGGGTGTTCGTCAGTTGGTGTTCCAGACCGGAATCGTTTACATCCTCAATAGCGAGGGTATCCTGCGCATCGTGCATCCTGCAGAAACAACTCACTGATCGTCCCTGACTTTATCGGCCTGAAGTCCGTTGCGCATCTCCACAAGAAAAAGCCGGATACGTTTGAGTGTCTCGATCGTCTCAAATTTCTCCTTCATTTTCCCTGCGTTTCGCATGTATTCGCGGGCGCCCTCAATGGTATATTTTTTATCCCTCAGCAGGTGATGGATCAGTTGCAGACTTCTGATGTCGTCGGGGCGGAAGAACCTGTCGCCTTTTCTGTTTTTTCTGAGTTTGAGGACGTCGAATTCCGATTCCCAGTAACGGAGCAGGGAGGCCTTCACCCCGAACATGGCAGCCACTTCTCCAATGCTGTAATACTGACGTGCGTTAAGCTGGTCATCGGCGGGTATACCTGGTCCCGGACGCTCCACAAGCGGTTCACGGATCGTCCGCTTTCGCCGGGAGACGCCCTTCGCCATGGAAGATTCCGCCTCCAGTGCGGGTTCAGGTTCCCCGGGATCTCTTGGACCCGGTAACGCTGATTCAATTGAGGGTGCCTTTTCCAGGGCGGCTTCATTTTCACCGGGATCCGACGATTCTGCTACCACCGGCATGCCAAGTGTTGCATCTGCTTCGATGCTCGCCGATACCGGGTTCGGTATGGCATCCTTTTCGGGAGCAAATGGTTGGATCGGCTTTTCTTCCGATGTTTTGATCTCCCATTTGGGCATATCCCCAGATTCCGGAGATCTTTCCGGGACGGATACTGTCATTTCCTCCTCCTGATCCGCCAGGATCACCTTGGGGGGCATCAGAGGCCTTGTTCTGCGGAGTGCTTCCGGCGCGATGGCCTGGAGCGGCTGCTTTCGATGATCGCTGCCGGTTGCTGCGACAGGTGCTTCCTGAACGGGCGATGTCACGGCTGGTGAGCCACTGCCTGACTCAACACCCTCATTTTCCGAACGGGGTATTTCCGTCGATGTTTCGGTGTGCGTTGCCTGCGTAATTGAGGGGGCTTCGATCGGGTCTGAGGGGATCTCGGTCTGGATGTACCGTGGCCGGGGCTCCTGTGTCGTGTTTCTGGTCGAGACCAGGCTCGCCAACATCGCTTCCGGTCCGGGAGGTTTGGCCGACAGGGGTGGGTCAGCAGGTATTTCGGTCTGGATGTAATATCTCCGGCCCTTTTCCGCCCGGGTTTCGGTGCCGTTGTCTGCCGGGGATGAAACTTCGCCGTATGGGGATATCTTCAGACCTGAAGACATCTCCTCGGCGGGAGTATTTGTGTGGGTGCCAGGATTTTCAAGTCCGGTTTGCAGGGCTGCTAAAGGATCTGCATTGCCTTGGGCGTCGGAAACTCCAGTGGTTTTCGCATCCTGGTCTGCAGGTGCTGATGTATTGTGTTCGGAAACCTCAGGTGATTGGACATCTTGCTCACTGCCTGTCCAGGCTGCAGAGGGTTCCGGAAATTCAGTTTCGGGGAGTCCCATGCTCAACTGGGTCTGGGCCGACTGAGCCGACGAGCCTGACCTGGCAGCGGACTTTTTCTCCGTCCTGGGCGGTTGATTCGACGGTTTTTCCGGCGCGGGTAAGTCACCAAACAGGTCCAATTGTGTGAACATCGCGCCGGCAAATTAGGTAAAGACCCGTGATGGGTTATCAAAACTTTTCAACAGTGTGGATGGTTCGGTGATCCAGGTATGCACTTAGTCGAACGACTGGTTTCCGGATGCGGCCATCTTCAGCATTTGCTGGAACTGTTCGGGTGTGAGGTCGTTATAGAAGAAGTAGACGGGGTCGAGATGTTTTCCGTACTTTTTTACCTCATAGTGAACGTGCGGGCCGGTGGATTTGCCTGTATTACCCACCCATCCGATGACTTCGCCCCGTTTGACGTAGGTGCCCGGCCTCACCTTGATCCGGTACATGTGCCCATAGAGTGTCTCGTAACCGAAGCCGTGGTTGATGATCACGTGGTTCCCGTAGCCGTTCCCCAGATTTCCTGCGGTCGCCACGCGACCATCGGCAGTGGCAAAAATTGGGGTGCCCTGTGGAGCGGAGAAATCGAGTCCGGCGTGGAATTTCACGGTCTTGTATACCGGGTCGATCCGTTGTCCGAAGCCGGAGGCGATGCGTTTGAGGTTCCGGTTGTCAACAGGCTGGATCGCGGGGGTCGAAGACAGGAGTTTTTCCTTGTTCTTGATCATGCCTTCGATCTCCACATAGGATTTCTCCTGGTATCTCATCCGGCTGACAATATTGGATAGGGTTTTATTGAGCGAGTATGCGAGCTGATTTTCGTCCATGGACGATACAAGACGGATCTCCTCTGCCATCTCCATTTCCTTCGACCGTGCGCTGTCCGGGACCGGGTTGGCTTCGAAAATGGTGCGGTACACTTCATTGTCTCTCCGCTCCAGTTCCCGCATTTGCTTGTCGATCTTCTTGAGTTTACCATTCAGTACCTCGAAATCCTGCAATGCCCGATCGTATTGCATGCGCATGATGCGCTCCTTGGGCGAGTCCAGGTACTTGAAGGCGAAGGCTACAATGAGCAAACCCGTCACCGCCGCGGAGGCTATGAAGCCCAGCACGCGCAGCACAACGACCTTGAATGGTACGTCCAACCGCTCATATCTGAGGGTGCTGGGATTGTAGTAATATTTGACCTTCTTCATGAATCCGGGAAAGTCCCGCGATAAGCAACGCCTTTCCCTTGAGAAACGCCAAATCGCTTACTTTTGTATTTAATTCGGGCAAATATACTCTATGCAGCAAAAATCGGCCCATTTTTAACAACACACCTCCCATGACCTCGGCTGACATCAGACAGAAATTCCTTGACTTCTTCGCCTCCAAGGGCCACCACATCGTTCCATCTGCTCCGATCGTCGTCAAGAACGACCCCACGCTGCTCTTTACGAATGCCGGCATGAACCAGTTCAAGGACTATTTCCTGGGCAATCGTCAGCCGCCGTACCGTCGAGTGGCCGATACCCAGAAATGCCTGAGGGTGAGCGGTAAGCACAACGACCTGGAGGAAGTGGGGGTGGATACCTATCACCATACGATGTTCGAAATGCTGGGCAACTGGAGTTTCGGAGATTATTTCAAGCGTGAGGCGATCGAGTGGAGCTGGGAGCTACTGACGGAGGTCTACGGCATTCCGAAGGACAGGTTGTATGCCACGGTATTTGAAGGGGATGCGGCAGAGGGCCTGCCCGCCTCCAGCATCGCCCTGGATGTATGGCGCAGGATCCTTCCGGCCGGCCAGATCGTGTTCGGCAATAAAAAGGACAATTTCTGGGAGATGGGGGATACGGGTCCCTGCGGCCCCTGCAGCGAGATCCATGTCGACTGTCGTCCGGATGCAGAGCGTGCGCAGACGCCGGGACATCTCCTGGTCAACAAAGATCATCCGCAGGTGATCGAGATATGGAATAACGTATTCATACAATATAATCGTCTGAAGGATGGCCGGCTCGAGCCCCTGGCCAGCACGCATGTGGACACGGGCATGGGTCTTGAGCGATTGGTGCGTGTCCTGCAGGGGAAGTCATCGAACTATGACACCGATCTGTTCACCGGCACGATCGCAGCCACCGAAGCCATGACTGGCAAGACTTACAGCGGCGGTGATGGTCGTCAGGACGTCGCCTTTCGGGTCATATCCGATCATATCCGGGCCATCGCCTTTACCATCGCCGACGGACAGTTGCCCTCGAACAACGGTGCGGGCTATGTCATCCGCAGGATCCTGCGTCGTGCGGTCCGTTATTACTACTCCTGGCTAGATTGCCGTGAACCCCTGCTCTGCCGGCTGATGCCGCAACTTGCCGGGCAATTCAGAGATGTGTTTCCGGAGTTACAGGCTCAGCTGGATTTTGTCAGCCGTGTGGTCAGGGAAGAGGAGGAATCTTTCCTGCGTACCCTTGAAAAGGGACTGCGTAAGATGGATGACATCCTGCAGCGATCTGAGCCCGGCAGCGCGATCGATGGTCCGGCCGCCTTCGAATTATATGATACCTATGGTTTTCCGATCGACCTGACCCGTCTGATCGCATCCGAACACGGGCATTCCGTGGACGAACAGGGTTTCGAGCGGGAGATGAAGGGTCAAAAGGACAGGAGCCGGGCCGCCACGGCCACCGATACCGAAGATTGGGTTGTTGTTTCGGATGAGGCTACGGCAGGGCAGGTCTTTGTCGGATACGAACAGCTGCAGGCGCCGGCCAGGCTGCTGCGGCATCGCAGGGTGCGGGCAAAGGGGAGGGATTTCCATCAACTCATCCTGGACCGGACGCCCTTCTACGCAGAAAGTGGCGGACAGACGGGAGATCAGGGGTGGATCCGCTTTGGGGAAGTCCGTGTGGAGGTGACAGATACCCGGAAAGAGAACGGACTCACGATCCATGTAGTGCCGGAATTGCCTGATGGTCTGGTGACGGAAGCAGAAGCCTTCGTGGACACGGAGCGCCGTCGCGAAGTGGCCGCACATCACACAGCGACGCACCTGTTGCACGCCGCCCTCCGGCAAGTGCTTGGCACACATGTGGCGCAGAAGGGGTCGATGGTACAGCCGGGCGGACTTCGGTTCGATTTCTCGCATTTTGCCCATCCGCGAGATGCCTAAGGAAGAAGCCATCGCCCATGGGGCCATGGCACTGTTTGGAGAGAAATATGGAGATATTGTCAGGGTCGTCACCATCGATCCGAAGTTCTCCATAGAACTCTGCGGGGGCACTCATGCTGATCGGACCGGATCACTGGGATATTTCGTCATCACGGCGGAAACGGCAGTGGCTGCGGGGGTTCGACGCGTGGAAGCGCTCTGCGGAGTGGCTGCGGCCAGGCATTTGTCTGAACGCATGGACAGGCTGAATGAATTGGGCGCGTTGCTGAAGCAGCCGGCCGATATTGTTAAGGCCGTCAACGGCTTGCAGGAGGAGATCGCCCAACTGCGCCGGCACGCAGAAAACCTGGAGTCAAGGCTACTTGTCGGCATCCGAAACGAACTGCTTACGCAGGATGAGATCATCGGCGGGGTTACCTTCATCGGGGCTGCCGTACAGGTATCTCAGGCGGATGCGCTGAAGCGCCTCTGCTTTGATCTGCGTAATAATCTGAATGACCACCTGGTGGTCTTGACGGCCAATATTGGTGGCAAGCCACATGTGGCAGTGGGCATCTCTGACACCGTTGTCGCTGCCCGCGGACTTGATGCCGGCAGGATCATAAAAGAGGTGGTGGCGCCACTGATCCGGGGTGGTGGTGGCGGCCAGAAGAACCTTGCCACGGCGGGTGGCCAGGACCCGTCCAGGCTCTCTGAGGTGCCGGATCGTGTTCGGGCCCTCCTGGCCTGACACCCCTGGCCCGATATTATATGTGACATCTGTCAATCCATCTATCGGAGGCAAGGGGTACATTTGCTGAATGTCATCGATGCATTCCAGATACGAGGTCGTCATCGGGCTGGAGGTACATGCCCAGCTCAGGACCTCCAGTAAGCTGTTTTGCGGAGACTCCACGCGTTTCGGCGCCGATCCGAACACGCAGGTGAGCCCGCTGACGCTGGCACATCCCGGAACCCTTCCTTATCTGAACAGGGAAGCACTGGAACATGCCGTCCGGATGGGACTTGCCTGCGGATCCGACATCACCCGGCGGAGTTATTTCGCCCGCAAGAACTATTTCTACCCCGACCTTCCCAAAGGCTACCAGATATCCCAGCATCATGATCCTGTTTGCTTAGGTGGAACGGTTGGTATCCGTTTGCCGGATGGATCGACCAGGAACATCCGGCTGACACGGATACATCTGGAGGAGGATGCGGGCAAGAGCATACATGACCAGGATCCGCTACAGACCCTACTTGATTACAATCGTGCCGGCACTCCGCTGATCGAGATCGTCACAGAACCCGACATCAGATCTGCAGAAGAGGCCTTTGCCTTTTTGACCGAGGTCCGAAAACTGGTGAGGTGGATCGGCGTCTGTGACGGCAACATGGAAGAGGGAAGTCTGCGCTGTGATGCGAACATTTCTTTGAGGCCACATGGAGAAACGCGCCTTGGGACCCGTGTCGAGGTGAAGAACCTCAACTCGGTCCGGCATGTACGTCGGGCCATCGAGATCGAAGTGGAACGTCTGGCCGCCGTGCTGGATGAAGGCGGTATCGTACGCCAGGAGACCCGGAGTTTCCAGGCATCCGACGAAACGACCTTTGCGATCCGGACCAAAGAGGATGCTGATGATTATAGGTACTTTCCAGAGCCAGACCTTCCGCCCTTTCATTTCACGGAGGAGTGGCTGGAACGACTGGCGACCTCACTACCAGAGCTTCCGGAACTAACGGCTGCGCGTTTTCGCAGCGAATTCGGCTTGTCTGATTACGATGCCCGTCAGTTGTGTGAGGAGAAGGAAGGCTGCTGTGACTATTTCCAGTCGCGACTGCCTTCTCCTGATCTGGCGAAGCCTTTTGCCAACTGGCTGCTCGGGCCTGTGCGGTCGCTCATGAATGAGCGCGGCCTCGACTGGGCAGATCTGCGGATATCCCGGGATGCCTGGGCAGACCTCCTGTCGCTGGTGGCCACGGGCGGCATCTCCTTTTCCTCGGCCTCGCAGCAACTGTTAACCAGGTTGTTGGAGGGCGATGAACGGATGCCTTCTGTCATCGCATCAGGCGAAGGTTTGCTGCAGGATGCAGGTGGGGCTGAGATAGAGGCATGGGTGGATCAGGCCCTGGAGTCGATGCCGGACAAAGTGGCCGAATACCGTAAAGGCAAGAAAGGTTTGATCGGCCTGTTCATGGGTGAAGTCAAGAAACGATCCCGCGGCAAGGCCGATCCGCGCAGAACCCAGGAGATCCTTCAACAGAAATTAAACCAAACATCATGATATCACGCAAGATCCAAGGTCCGGCTTTCATTATACTCTCCCTGGCCATGTTCATGTCCTGCGGTGATGGAGGGGATGGCATGGTCGGCATTGAAGGAAAGATCAGGAACAACGCAACAGCGCAGGATCTGTATTTGGATCTCGTGGAAGCCGGAGCCTCTGAACTCAAGACATTGGATACTGTGCGCGCAGCGAAGGGTACGGCCGACTTCAGGCTTACCGGCGTGGCACTTGGTAAGGATGATCTCTATCGGATCAGGGTTGGAAATTCGGGACAGTATGTGCTGCTGGTGGCTGATCGTTCGGATCTCCGCATAGCACTGGACGCGGCCGCTCCTGCATCCTACGAAACCAATTCTGCGGCGAGCAATTCTCTTAGGGGACTGCTGGCCAGCTTCAACGAGCGGGTCGGAAGATTGTCTGAACAACGTACCCGCATGGACTCCATGCCTGCCGGAACTTCTGACAGTGTCAAGCAAGCCAGCGAGCGTGCTTATAACGATGAAATCGGAAGGCTCGAGGATTTTCTCATGTCCTATGCCGATACGGCAAAGAGTCCTACGGTCGCTTTGTATGCCATTGGCATGGGTCGGGATCAGATCAGTGTCGATAAGATGAAGCCGGTGATGCTGAACCTCGCCCGCCGTTTTTCGGACAACGAACAGGTCACCAGTTTGACCGGGCAGTTCTTCAGCTATTTACAGGCACAGGAAAAGAAGAATCAGAACGGAGGGGAAGCCCCAGATTTCACGCTACCGGATCCATCGGGGAAACAGGTGAGTTTGCGTGATCTGCGTGGCAGGTATGTTCTGGTGGATTTCTGGGCCAGTTGGTGCGGTCCCTGCCGGGCGGAAAACCCGAACGTGGTGGCAGCCTACCAGAAGTACAAGGACCGGAACTTCACGATCCTGGGTGTATCATTGGACCGTGATCGTGATGCCTGGCTTCAGGCCATCAGCGATGACAGGCTGACCTGGACACATGTGAGTGATCTAATGTTCTGGGAGAGCGCGGTCGTACCATTGTATCAGATCGAGGGCATCCCGTTCAACGTATTGGTGGACCCTCAGGGCAAGATCGTGGCCAGCAACCTGCGGGGGGCTCAGCTGGAGGCCACCCTGGCCTCCTTTCTTAAATAGTGTTTTTTTGCCATCAAAGCAGCGAATCTCCGCTGAATTCAGCCTTTATATGGTTGAAAGGGGTGTTTTTTATCATTCACACTAACTATGTTAAACAAATGCCTACCGCTGCCAATATGCTTTTTGTGAATAAAAACTGAAAAACACGCCCAATTGTTTAATGAATATCAAACAAACAGTCGTAATTCATGGACATTCTTCAATTAATGTCACTTAAATGTGCTTTATGCTAAATATTTCTTAATTTTCCCCGATAATTTTAAAACTACATTCCATGAAGAAATTATTATTTCTTGCCTTGGTGCTACCGTTTATGGTTCTGAGTGCACAGGCACAAAGGACCGTTACGGGCAAGGTGACGGATCCGGGCGGTGCTCCGCTTTCGGACATCACCGTGCAGGCCAAGGGTACGCAGGCTGCCACCAAGACGAACAGTGAGGGTTTCTTTTCACTGGCAGTTCCTGCAGGCGTCAAGACGCTTGTTTTCTCCTCTGTGAACATGCTTGAGCGCCAGGTGGCATTGACAGGACAATCGGTCGTGAATCTGACCATGGAACCGAATGTCTCTTCTTTCGACGCTGTGGTGGTCACGGTTCCCTATGGCACGGTAAAGAAGACCGCGTTCACGGGGTCTGAGAACACGAACACCGCCGCCACACTTCAAAAGCAGCAGGTTACGAACGTAACCCGCGCGCTTGAGGGTCTGGTGCCGGGTCTCATCGCAACAAACGGTGGTGGTGCTCCGGGTACGGGTGCCAGTGTGTTGATCCGCGGCGTGGGTTCTGTTAACGCATCTTCCAGCCCGCTCTATGTACTGAATGGTGTTCCTTATGATGGTTCCATCTCCGCGATTGCCAGTGAAGACATTGAAGCTGTGACCGTACTGAAGGATGCCGCTGCTGCCGCACTCTATGGTTCGCGCGCTGCCAACGGTGTGATCATGATCACGACCAAGAAGGGCAAGAAAGGACGTGCTGCCACGAATGTGACGATCCGTCAGGGTGTGATGACCCGTGGTATCCCCGAATACGACCGGGTGAATACACAACAGTATTATGAACTTTTCTGGGAAGCCTATCGCAATTCTTTCCTGGCACAGGGTCAGACGCCTGCAGCTGCAGGGGTGAGTGCTTCCAACCTGGTGGCCAGTCCCAATGGTTTGGTGTACAATGCCTACAATGTACCGGCTGCACAGCTGATCGATCCGGCTTCAGGCAAGTTGAATGGCGCTGCCCAGCAGCTCTGGAATGAGCCCTGGGAGAAGTACCTCTTCCGCAATGCCAACCGGACGAACGTTAACATCAACCTCTCCGGTGCCTCCGACAAGACCAACTATTATTTGTCTGCCGGTTACCTGAATGAAGATGGTATTGCCAAGTTCTCCGGTTATCGCCGATACAACATGCGCCTCAACCTGGATGCAGCGGCTACCGAGTGGATGACGGTAGGTGTGAATATGGATGGTGCCGTCGCCAACCGCGATGATGTGCCTTCCGGTGGTACAGCTACGACGAACCCATTCTATTATTCCCGTCAGATGGGCCCGATTTATCCGGTCTATCAGTACAACCCGACCAATGGTCAGCGCGTAATGGATCCGGTGACCGGAAAGCCCAAGCTTGACTGGGGTGTACCCGAGCAGATGGGTACCCGTCCCTATGCCGGTCGCTCCAACCTCCTGGGCTCTCTCGACCTCGACGAGCGTTCCAGCGTGATCCTGAACGGCAACATGAACGCCTACAGTGAGATCAAGTTCCTGAAGGACTTCTCCTTCAAGAACACCATCGGTATCAACCTGTACAATTCCAACAGCACGAGCTATCAGAACAACCAATATGGTGACGCGGCTCCGACGCCCGGCCTGAATGATGGTGGTCGTTCTACCAAGTCCTTTAACCGTTCGCTGTCGCTGACTGCTAACCAGGTACTTTCCTGGAACCATTCTTTCGACAAGCACAACGTGCGTGCCCTGGCCGGACATGAGAACTATCTGTATCGTACCAGCTACGTGTCTGCGAATTCTTCCGGTTTTACCTTCCCCGGTCAGACGGAGATCACAAATGGTACCCGTCCGTTCGGTAACCCGACATCGGGAACCGACAACCATCGCATAGAGAGCTATTTCGCGAATGTGAACTATGATTTCGATCAGACCTACCTTTTCTCCGGAAGCTTCCGTACGGATGGGTCTTCTCGTTTCCGGGATGCCGTTCGTTGGGGCCAGTTCTATTCTGTGGGTGCCGGTGTACGTTTGACGGAGATGAAGTTCATGAAAGGCATTTCCTGGTTGAACGAACTGAAGCTGAAGGCATCTTATGGTGAGCAGGGTAACGAGAGCATTGGTCTCTACTATCCCTATGTGAACTGGTACTATGCCAGCGGCAACGGAACCTATATCCCCCCTTCCCGTCCGGCCAACCAAAACCTGTTATGGGAAACGAACAAGACCGCCAACATCGGTGTTGATTTCGAGATGTTCAAGCGTCGTCTCCAGGGTACGATCGAGGTGTTCAATAAGCAGTCTGATAATCTGTTGTTCGATGTGCCCCTGCCCATCTCAACCGGTTACGGCTCTGTTTGGCAGAACATTGGTTCCATGCGTAACTACGGCATAGAACTCCAGTTGGGTTACACGGTGGTCAACACCAAGAATTTCAGCTGGCGCGCCGATCTCAACCTGACAAGATTCAAGAACGAGATCACCAAGCTACCCCCGAATCAGCGTGAAAAAGGTATCGTGAGCGGTACCAAGAAACTGATGGAAGGTCGCGGCATCTTTGACTTCTGGCTGCGCGAGTATGCCGGTGTGGATGCATCGAACGGTGACGCATTGTATTACAAGGACGTACTCGGTACCGACGGCAAGCCGACCGGTGAGCGTGTACTGACCAACGTATACAACAACGCCACGTTCTACTTCTTCGGTTCTTCACTGCCGGATTTTTCCGGTGGTCTGACGAACTCTCTCCGCATGGGTAAATTTGACCTGTCTTTCCTGACGGTCTTTGGTTACGGAGGCAGTTTCTATGATGGCAACTATGCCGGCATCATGCACCGTGGCAGCCCCGGCACCCACTGGCATGCTGACATCCTGAAGCGCTGGCAGAATCCCGGTGACGTCACCGTGGTTCCGCGCCTCCAGAATGCCATTGCCGGACAGGATGGTACTTCTACCCGTTTCCTGATGGATGGTTCTTATCTGAACGTCAAGAATATCACCCTGAGCTACACGATGCCCCGCCTGACGGCAGATCGCCTCTTCCTCACGGGTGCACAGATCTTCGTGAACGTGGACAACGCATATCTGTTCACGGCTAAGAGGGGAATGGATCCCCAGCGTTCTTTCGGCGGCACCTCTGATGCTTCCTATACTCCGTTCCGTACCTTCACGATCGGAGCTAACCTGAGCTTAAAGTAAAAATCAATCTCAAATACGACGATTATGAATAAAAGAATCCTGATCACGGCATCGCTGGCGGGTCTCCTGGCCCTCGGAGGATGTAAGAAGGACTATCTGGAGACGGTTCCCTCGGATGCCGTTTCTGAAGCCCAAATCTTCAGTGACATCACTGCGGTGAATGCCACGGTGGAAGGTCTTTACAAAGAAATGTTCACCTTCGCCGTCGGCGGTGGCAGCCACTCCGACTATGGCCAGAAGTCCATCGACCTGTCACTCGACCTGATGGGTAATGACATGGTGGTACACACCCAGGGGTATAGCTGGTACAATACGACCTACCAGTACACCAACTGGGGTTTGGCCACAACAGCTCAGATGCCGGATTTCGCCTGGTATCGTTTCTACGACATGATCAAGCAGGCCAATAAGCTGTACAATTTCGTCGATGGTGTGAAGAATGCTTCCTCCACCCAAAAGGAGTCCATCAAAGGTCAGGCCCTGGGTATCCGCGCTTATTGCTACTACAATCTGGCGAATCTGTATCAGCAGACCTACAAGGGTAATGAGAGCGCCAAGGGTGTTCCCATTTACACCAAAGACACCACCGGTGGCAAAGCACGCGGTACGGTACAGGATGTGTACAACCGCATCATTGCTGATCTCACCGAGGCCGAGACTTTGCTGACTGGCAAGACCCGGACGACCAAGAATTACATGGACATCAGTGTTGTTCGAGGTTTCCGTGCCCGGGTAGCCCTGGTACAGGAAGACTGGGCCAACGCCTCCAAGTATGCTAACCTGGCCAAAGCCGGCTATCCGCTGATGACCACGGCTCAGTACACTGCCCGCAGCGCTTTCTCTTCCATCTCCAATCCGGAGTGGATGTGGGGTTCCATCATCCCGGCTGCTGAAGCCACGATCTATGCCTCATTCTTCTCGCATATCGACCCCAACGTAGGTGGCTACGCCGCCCTGGGTCAGCAGAAGAAGATCACGAAAGATCTGTACGATCAGATCCCCGCGGGTGATGTCCGGAAGACTGTTTTCCGCGCCCCGGGTACTGGCAACACAACCATTCCCGACTATTGCCAGTTAAAGCATCAAGTTCCTGATCTCTCTAACCGCTGGCAGGCCGACTACCTCTACATGCGCGCCTCGGAAATGTTCCTGATCGAAGCAGAAGCTCTGGCCCGTCAGGGTAATGATGCCGGTGCACGCTCAGTACTCGAGTCTATGGTTAAGGTTCGTTTCCCTGCTTACTCTGCCGGAACACGCAGTGGAGCTGCATTGATCGCAGAGATCCTCCTCCAGCGTCGTATCGAACTGTGGGGCGAAGGTTTTGGTCTGCTTGACATCAAGCGTCTGAAGACCGGCCTCAATCGTCCTACGGGACCTGGTAACCATGGTGCTCCCAACTTCAATCCGGTCGTATATACCACCGGTCCGGCAGATAACCGTTTCCTGATGCGTATCCCGCAGCGTGAACTGGACAACAACGCCAGCATGACGCCGGCCGACCAGAACCCGGAATAACCCCCAAGGATAAAATAATCAGACCATGAAGCAACTATCATTAAGCATCATAACCCTGGCAGTCGTTGTCGGATTCACGGCCTGCCAGAAAAATAACCTGGCTGTGGATACCGCCCTGGTACCCGCATCTGCCGCCAAGTTCAACACTTCCGTGCTGCAGAGCACTTATTATGTAAGGGCTTCCGGTGTTCCCTTTAGCCTGCCTGTTGGTGTCACCACGGTTTCCGATAAAGCCAGGACCATCAACCTGACCTATGCCTCCAATACCGGAGCAGCTGCTGGCGTTCAGTATAATGGACCCGCCACCATCACTATCCCTGCCGGCAAGGCTTTGGATACATTGCGGGTTACGGGCATTTTTGCAGGTTATCCCCTCGCCAGCAGGGTTGACACGCTCCGTGTCACCGTTGGGGGTGGAGATGTTCCGAAGAATGATTACAACAACACCTACACGATCATCATGCGCAAGCTGTGTGACGTGAATCTGACAACGCTTTCGGGCAGTTACACCAAAACCCGTGAATATCAGAACACGGGTACCCTTGCCTATGGCCCCTACACCACTCAGGTGATCGGTCTGGCATCAACAGGTGCATCTTCTGCCTCCGGCAAGATCAGGAACGTGTATGATTGGGATTGGGCAGATCTGACGGTCAACCTTGACTGGACGAACCCTCTCGCCCCCACGGCAACCATTCCTCTGCAGCGTACCTTTGGCAGTGATGCCTATTCGGTCAGAAGCACTCCGGGCCGTCCCAATACCTTCTCGGCTTGTGATAATACGATCACCATTACCCTTGACTTCCTGAATGCGGCCGGTGCCGTTACCTATTCGGGATATCAGATCCAGATGGTTAAGTAATCATTACCTGTTCTA
>JAJTFQ010000047.1 GCA_021299955.1 Chitinophagaceae bacterium | reverse complement strand
GGCGATCTGTGTCAATGAATGCCGATCTTCCTGGATCATCGTCTTGACCCGGTCGATCTTTGTGATGATCACATACTGGCTCAGATTGATCCGCATCTCCTTCTTGAACTGAAGTGACAACTGATGATAGGACAAGCCGATCTGCCGGCTAAGGAAATCAGAGAGGTTCTCCTGACGCAGAGAAAAGGGGGATGAAAGAACTTCTTCTATGTGGCGGCATGTCACCGTAATCGGTTCAGACATGTAGACGGCAGGCGGGTTGGTAAAATCCCGGCGCATAACATCTATCAATCGACTGATGATCGAACGACTCATCGGCATGCCACCGGAGAGGGCAAGTATCAGGTTTGCCCTGAACTCATCATACGTCGAATTTTTTACGATGTAACCGCCGGCCCCGGCAACGAATGCCTGGCGTATCAATGCATCAGTCTCCTGTTGACTACAGGCGATGACGCTGACCGCCGTATTTTCACTCAATGTGCGAATGAATGAGAAGAAGATCTCCTCCGACGCTCCGGCTTCGAGGTCGATGATCACCACATCCGTAGGCTTCGTCAATAGTGTGCGGGCACGTTCAAGGTCCTGAAACACAGCATCGAGTACATATCCATCTATGCTGGCAATCATCCGGGTCAACAGCGTCCTGTACATCGCATTGCCCTCCAAGATCGAGATGATGGTCTTCTTTTGCATGTCAAACGCTTTGATCAATTCAGACAGTTTAAAGGTTTTTTCTAACGGATATCCATCAATTCGGATAACAGAAAAGAGGAGGATGACGAAGCAAAGGCAACGTCGATACGTTCAGGATTGACCAAACAGGAGCTAAGGGGATGAAACCAGAGGGCAATGCATTGAGCACGTTATGTACGTAGACTTCAATAACGCATTTATGCCTTAATTGTTGCCACGCCAATAACCATCAAATTCCCTCAACGATCTCTGTCGGTCCCAGATGGCAGATCAGATCAAAACTTTGATCATCCTGATGGTTGACCGGCAACGATCTTGTCAAATCTTCGGCAATTTTACACACCCCCAAGCTTATAGAGAATTCAAACATTGAATAGATGATCGCATCCTGTGACGACAGATGTTATCTATCATAATGTTATAAAAAAATAAAATAAAAGTGTAACGCAAACGAAGTTGCCTGAACCTAGATTTACATTGTCATGAATAGATGACCAACGGCTAATAACACCAACCCTGAACAACCGCCGTTGCTAACCTATCCCACCTGAAGGGGCCGTCCAATACGGCCCCTTTTATTCATGGGAAGGGCCATGAAGCCCCCATCGCCTTCGTCCCGGGGTTCGCAGAAGACATCAGCGGATATCCCCTGTTTTTACTACCTTTATGCCTCGAAACAAATCTCACCAAAGATGTCGGTACTTGTCAATAAACAGTCGAAGGTTCTTGTTCAGGGCTTCACGGGTACGGAGGGCACTTTCCACGCCTCGCAGATGATCGAATACGGCACCAATGTGGTCGGTGGTGTCACCCCCGGCAAGGGCGGAAGCATGCATCTCGACCGGCCCGTTTTCAACACGGTGGCAGAAGCTGTGAAGGCGACAGGTGCTGATGTGAGCATCATTTTTGTACCCCCGGCATTTGCCGGAGATGCGATTTGCGAAGCCGCTGAGGCAGGCATCGCCCTGGTGGTCTGCATCACTGAGGGCATCCCTGTACAGGATATGGTCAAGGCCAAGAACTATCTGCAAGGCCGCAAGACCCGCCTGATCGGTCCGAATTGCCCCGGCGTCATCACTGCCGGCGAATGTAAGGTCGGCATCATGCCCGGCTTCATTTTCAAACAAGGTAATATCGGCATCGTTTCCAAGTCAGGTACCCTTACCTACGAAGCAGCCGATCAGATCGTGAAAGCAGGTATGGGCATCACGACGGCCATTGGCATCGGTGGTGACCCGATCATCGGCACGACCACCCGCGAAGCTGTCGAACTTTTCATGAACGACCCCGCCACAGAAGGCATCGTGATGATCGGTGAGATCGGTGGGGGCATGGAAGCCGAAGCCGCCCGATGGATCAAGGAAAATTCGACCAAACCTGTCGTAGGCTTCATCGCCGGACAAACCGCCCCTCCCGGCCGCCGCATGGGCCATGCCGGCGCCATCATCGGCGGATCGGAAGATACGGCAGAAGCCAAAATGAGGATCATGCGCGAATGCGGGATCCTTGTGGTGGACAGCCCCGCCGACATCGGCAAGACGATGGCTGCCGCCATGAAATCCTGACCATATGCATCCTGCATATACCGGAGCGGATTGACAATCATTTGTTAATCCGCTCTTTTTTTTGTGCAATCCGAAAGGTTTCCACATCTTGAAGGAGCAGGGGCTCCGTTGGATCCGAATCCTCAGATCCTTGCCCAATATCCTCCCATCCCACACACCGACAACGCATCTGCATGAAACGAATCATCGCACTCATCTGTGCCGTATTCCTGCTGAATTCGCTACAGGCCCAGCCTTCCGCCCGCTTCTATGCCTCGGCCTGGAAACAGGTGGATGCCCTGGACAAGGCAAACCTGCCCGCTTCGGCCGCTGAAGAAGTGTCGCGCATCCTCCAACGCGCCCGGCGCGACGCGAACCTGGCCCAGGAGCTCAAGGCCATTTTTCACCTGGGCAGCTACCTGCAGACGCGTGGGGAGGATGCCATCCTCACCCATGCAGACAGCCTGACGGTTTACCTCAGGGGGGCTACTGGCATGCGCAAAGCACTGCTGCACAGCATGCGCGCATCCGCATTGTCCGAATACCTCGCCGAACAGCGATGGAGGCTCTATAACCGGTCAGAAACCCTGGAACGTTCCGAAGATATCCGGACATGGTCTGCCACTGACCTGCATCGTCAGATCGCGGCCGACCACCTCGCCGCTCTGTCTGAGCGCGCAAAACTCAGCACATTCTCCACCGCCGGACTTTCCGCCGCACTGATCGCCGGAGATCTTATCAAACGCAGACCCACCCTGTACGACCTCGTGGTGCATGCCGCGCTGGATCATTTCACCCGCGACGAACGCGATATCAACCGATTCGCCGGCGGCTTTGAACTCAACGATCCCCTCCTCTTCGCCCCGGCACCGGTCTTTACAAAGCTACCCGTCCCTGCCACCGACAGCCTCTCCCTGGAGCTAAAGGCCATTCGACTCTTTCAGGAAGCGCTGGCATGGCATCTGAACGACAGAGCACCGGAGGCTGTGATCGACCTGGACCTGCGACGCCTGGCATTCGTACACGACCGGTCTGTGGACCCCGACCGGGATCAGCAATACGCCGCCGCGCTCAAAGAACTGGCAGATAGATACGCGAAAGATCCGGCCTCCGCACAGGCCCAATACCTCAAAGCTGCCCTCGACCACCGACTGGCAGAAGGATCAATGAGAGCTGGCAGACCAGACCGACAAGCCCTGCGCAACATCGAGGCAGAATGCAACCGCATCATCGCGCGCCACCCCGGCAGCGAAGGCGCGCTGAATGCCGCCATCCTGCTCGAATCCCTGCGCAAACCGGAACTCAACCTGCAGGTCGAACTGATGAACATCCCCGGGCACGACTTCCGATGCAGGGTTGCCTATCGCAACCTGCAGTCGATCCACTACCGCATCATCCCCCTGTCCGACAGCCTGACTGGCGTGTTGACCGGCCTGTCGGGCAATGATCACTGGAAACGCCTGGCATCTCTCCCCGCCGTCCGCAGCGAATCTCAGGTCCTGCCATACTTCGATGATCTCCGTACGCATGCCGTGGAGATCCGCATCCGAGCACTGCCTGCCGGACGATACCTCGTCCTCGCATCTGCCGATCCCGCCTTCCAGCCCGGACGTCAGCCGATGGCTGCCACCGGATTCCATATCACACGCATCGCCTGGATAAACCGCGGCAACGACTACTTTGTACTCGACCGGGAAAGCGGTACCCCGCTGCATGACGCGAAAGTGCGCATCTGGCAAACACAGTATGGATATGGTGAAAGAAGGCCCCTGCTCCGGCTTGAAGACTCCGTCAGGACCGACCTGAACGGTCATTTCCTCATGCCTCCGCCAGATATGCATGCCTGGGGTGGCCGTCGGCTCGAAGTGGAATGGCGGGGCGACCGTGTTTTCCCCGACGCCAGGGATCACGCGGAATGGCCCGATGACAGACCCTGGATCAATGACCGGGAGGAATACGAACGACGCTACCGGCGCCTGTTCCTGTTCACCGACCGCAGCATCTACCGGCCGGGACAAACAGTGCATTTCAAGGGATTGCTCGTCAGTCGCGACCCGGATACCCGCCGGCCGAAGATCGTGGAAGGATGGGAACGGATGCTGAAACTGACGAATGCCAATGGAGATGAGATCGATTCGATCGTACTTCGGACCGGTGTGTACGGCAGCTTTCACGGCAGCTTCCGGTTGCCGGAACGTGGACTGACCGGTACGTTCAGGATCGCTGACCGGGATCTGGGTAGTATCAGTATCCAGGTCGAAGAATACAAGCGGCCAACCTTTGAGGTCACCTGGACATCAACACAGGATGAATACAAGGTGTATGATACCGTGAAGGCCACAGGGATCGCTACCTCCTACGCCGGGGCCGCCCTCAATGGTGCCCGAGTGAAGTATCGCGTGGAACGTATCGCCCGATTCCCTTACCCCTGGCGCTGGCATTATTTCGGATGGGGAGAACCACCGGCCGGCGCCATGGAGATCTCCCACGGAACAGCCACTACGGATGAAAATGGCAAATTTGACATACGCTTTGCCGCCGTGCCGGACAAGAAGATCGATCCTTCCCTGCTGCCGGTATTCGAATATCGCATCACCGCCGATGTCACCGACCTCAACGGCGAAACCCGCTCCGGCGATCGGACGTTGCCGGTCGGCTATCACAGTCTGAACCTGGAGATCGTAACCGGCAATGGCGGCGATCCCACGAATGCAGCGGATGCGCCCATCACGCTAAAGGCATCGAACCTGGAAGGTCTGCCCCGGATGGTGAAGGCAACCCTCGAACTGCGACCCCTAAGATCGCCGCAACGGCTGATCCGGCCCAGGCTTTGGGCTGCACCGGACACTTTCCTGATGTCCGAAACGGAATATATCAGGTACTTCCCCTTCGATGAATATGCCCGGGAGGCACTACCCGAAACCTGGGCCACCGGACCTGTCCTATTCCGTTCCGTCGATTCGCTGCGTGATGGCCGTTCGGGTGTGCAACTACCCCTGAAGGGTATCAAGGCCGGCTGGTATCGCATCATGCTAACGGCCACGGATAAACGCGGAATGCCGGTCATGGCACAACGTGATATCCGGGTGACGGATGCACAGACCGGACAGGCAGGTCCCGCCTGGCTGACGGTGCATGCCAACCAGGAAACTGCGCAACCCGGCGACCGCATCCGTGTGACCTTATCGACCGCCGATAGCGGACTTCATCTGATCCAGCTGCTCGACGGATATCAGGGCCAGGTGGAAGATACCCGCCCCGAAAGCGGGCGCAAGACCCCGCAACGCATGAACGTACCAGAAGGTCCGGGCGGTCCCTTCCGCTTTCCGGAACTGGGCAGTACGCCGGCAAGTTTCGTCATTCCTGTCACGGATGCCGACCGGGGTGGGTTTGCCGTGAGCCACGCCTTTGTGCGACAGAACCGGATGTATGGTTTCGAATCGCTGATCGAGGTGCCGTGGAGCGACCGGGAACTGGATATTCAGACGGAAACATGGCGGGACCGCACCCTGCCGGGCAGCGCCGAGGAATGGACCGTAAAGGTTCGCGGCAGCAAGGGGGAAGCCGTAGCGGCGGAGATGCTGATGTCCATGTACGATGCCTCACTGGATCAATTCCGGGGGCATGCGTGGCAAAAACCTGAACTATTCGAGGTCTGGCCGGCACGCTTCGACCGGTACCTGAAAAAGCCCTGGAATTCGCATCATTTCAGGAGTTCGGACGGGCGAACCCTCGATGCGATCGTTCGGTCGCTGCCCCGCTTCAACGGAAGATACCAACGCTTCGTCTGGGCCGACGGGCTCCAGCGCATGCGAGATCGTTTCTCTGAATTTGAAGCCAGGGGCGGACGGGTCATGAAGATGCAGCGGGCCATGGAAGACATGGCGCCGATGGCGGCCGCCCCTCCACCGGAAGGTGCAAGCGCGGACACCGCCATGATGCTCAACGAGACGGTGGTCGTCAGCAAAGGTACAGCCGTAAAAAAGGGACCTTCCTTCCCCATGCAGATCCGCAAAGACTTTCGGGAGACGGCCTTCTTCCTCCCCGATCTGAAAACGGACAGCCTCGGGAACATCCGCTTTCGATTCACCATGCCTGAGGCGCTGACCCGATGGAAATGGCAGATGCTGGCGCACACAAAAGATCTGTCGATGGCCACAGCCACTCGGACGATCATCACACAAAAAGACCTGATGGTTCAGGCCAACACGCCGCGATTCCTGCGGGAAGGCGACATGCTCTCCCTGCCTGCGAAGGTCACCAATCTTACAGATGCCGAACTGTCCGGCCAACTGACCCTCGAGATCATCGATGCCGAAACGGGCACTTCGGTAGATGGATATTTCCACAATGTTTTTCCGGTCCAGTATTTCACCGCCGCCGCCAGGCAATCCACTGCCGTACCATTTACGCTCCGCGTACCCGGCAATTTCAACAAGCCGGTCACCTTCCGGATCTCCGCGCGCGCGGGCAGGCATACAGACGGAGAAGAACGAACGGTACCGGTACTGACGGATCGGATACTCGTGACCGAATCCATGCCCCTGCGCTTCAAAGGCACCGGATCGAAAACCTTCCGATTCGGAAAGCTGGCCGAGGCCGACGCATCCGCATCGCTCACCCATCATCGGTTGACGGCGGAATGGTCCACCAACCCCTCATGGTATGCAGTAGAATCCCTTCCCTATCTCACGACCTATCCCTACGATTGTGCCGAACAATCCTTCAATAAATTCTATGCGAATGCCATGGCGCAACGCATTGTGCGCACATCCCCGGCCATCAGGGCATGGCACGAAAGGATGATGACGGACACCACCGGTCAGTCAGGCAAAGACCGGCTGACACCGCTGAACAGAAATCCAGAACTGAGGGATGTACTGTTGGAAGAAACCCCCTGGGTCTTTGACGCGCGTCAGGAAGACAAGCAACGAAAGGAGATCCGTAACCTGTTCGATGCAGCACGACTGTCCGGCGATCTGGATTTCGCCCTTGGAAAAGTGATGGCGGCGCAGACCTCCAATGGAGGGTTCACATGGTTCCACGGCGGCCCCGACGACCGCTATATGACCCAGTACATCCTCACCGGTTTCGCCCGACTGAAGGCGGCTGGAGCGATCCCGGAAGGATATGAAGAACGCGTGCAAGGCATCATTACGAATGCGATCGCTTACCTGCAGAAAAGGTTAGCGGAAGACCTGAAGGACCTGGAACGAAACAAGTCCGATCTGTCGGGCGACATCGCAGGTGACCTGCAGGTGCAGTGCCTGTACACGCTCAGCGGGTTTCCCGAAACGGCCATCGAATCTTCGGCCCGCAGGGCATATGATGTTTTCCGCCGTCAGGCGGCCAAGTGGTGGCCACGCCGGCAACCGCAGTTGCAGGCCATGACAGCCCTGATGCTGCATCGGACGGGAGACATCAAGACGGCAAAAGCCATCCTGCGCTCCCTGAAGGAATACGCACGGCGCGACAGCATACTGGGTATGTACTGGGCATACGATGGATTCCGTGGCTACTGGTCGGATGCTCCCGTCGAAACCCAGGCGATGCTGATCCAGGCCTTCGCTGAGATCGACCCGGGTGATGCTGACATCGACCGCATGCGCGAATGGCTGCTGTCTCAGAAACAGACCAATCGCTGGGGATCGACCCGCGCGACCGCAGAAGCATGCCATGCACTGCTGATGACCGGCACCGACTGGCTCTCGGCCGACCGAAAGGCAGAGATCCAACTGGGCAACAGACAACCCGTTGTCTTCAAAGCCTCCGAAACGAATGGTGTCGGCTATCTGAAGGGCGTGGTCGATGGCGAAAAGATCAAAGCGGACATGGGCGAGATCCGGGTGAGTGTGACCGGTTCTGATCGAAAGGAAAATGCGGGCACCGGATGGGGCGCCGTTCACTGGCAGTATTTCGAACACATGGACAGGATCACCGCCTCGGAATCCCCGCTTGGATTGAAGAAAAAATTCTTCATCGAACGCAAGACCGATCGCGGGCCGGTGCTGGAGCCTCTTGCTGAAGAGGAGGACCTGAAGGTGGGCGATAAGCTGGTGGTTCGCATTGAACTGCGCTTAGATCGTGACCTGGAGTACGTACATCTGAAGGACCTGCGGGCAGCCGGCACGGAACCTGTCAACGTCATCAGCGGCTATCGTTGGAAGGGCGGGTTGGGATATTATGAAAGCACGAAGGATGCCTCCACCAACTTCTTCTTTCATTTCATCCCGAAGGGTACGCATGTTTTCGAATACCCGATGTTCGTCAGTCATAACGGCCGTTTCTCCGCCGGCATCGCCACGGTGGAGTGCATGTATGCCCCTGAGTTCCGGGCACATTCGGAGGGGCAGACCCTGCGGGTTCGATGAAATACATATTCGGTCATGGTTGATTGCGGGAAGCCTCGTATTTTATGGACTGAAGCAATGCGATATGGAATCAATTTCAGACCTCCTGTTCGAAGATGTTGAACGGACCGTGGTGATCGCCATGTTCCTGACCTTCGGAGTCCTCTTTGTGAGAAAGCGGATCTTGCGAAAAAAGGCTTCTTCGGACATCAACGAGCCGGCCATCGAAGCTACAGGTCAGGCACCCGCTGCACCGGTCGGCGACTATGAAACGCCTGAACGATCCTACGCGAACACCCTGGAGGGTCAGTCGAATGGCATATCCTGGAAGTTGACTTCCTCGGTCATCGTCACACAGGATGAAGGGGGGCATAATCAAGTGACGAAACGTCACACATTATGGACGAGCCCGGATGTCCGGCTGCCGGCCGGCAAATTCATATTTATGCAGCCGGTACCCGGCACATACAAATACCGACCCGATCCCAAGGAAGGATTACTGGGCAACATGGTGAAATGGGCAGCGGATACGGCGCTCGACGCGATGGTCAGTGCCTATTTCGGGGATCAGTATGCGGCCGTCGTAAACCTGGACGGGTCTGAGACCGTGATGGCAGAAGGGATCAATCATTATTTCATCCGCAGCAGTGTGCCCGACACGGCCAGACGGTTTGCCGAAGGTCCGGCGGGAGAACTCATGCGGCAATGGCGGAGTGGCATGCAGGGGTTTGACCACGAGGATGAGCTGGACATGACCCATTTCCTGATCGCGGACGATGGCATGCATGCCGGGTGCAACGTGTCGATGGGCTCGGAAGAAGAAGCCCGAAGGTTGTCGGATTTCTGCAGTGCGCTGGCGGCGGAGTTGAAGAAATTACTTTGATGAGCACGCTGGCTTTTACATCATACTCATGAAATATCATTGGCTACCGCCCCCACCATATCCAATGAAAAACTTATGAAATTCCTAAAACTTCGATTGGCCAACAAAGCTTGAGGATCACCTACATGATTCGAACGGTAAACAATACGATAATCCTCCCCCTCTTTCTTGAGCTGAACATGACCAATGACCAATGGGGTGTTCAGTTTATCGAGTACTTCATAGAAGTCGACTCAGGGCTTATCGAATAACTGTTCAAAGGTTGAGAAGAATTGACAGAACAACTGGGTTCCCAATTCACTGGCAATTAAAAAACGCCTGTTCGCTCCACCCCGATACTGAAGATGGATAAGAACATCGTTGTTTTCGCCTCTTCCTGCTAGGTTACTTCCAGTGCGCCAAGATCCATTAATATCTTTTTGATGTCTGAAATTGGTATCATCATAAGTTCACTGTATTAAGCATTCTGTATATATCCTGTTCAAAGGTCTGTTCACTTGTAAATACGTCACTGCCGCCTGCAACCATACCCTGTATGATGGAATCTTTATTCTGAAACATGATCTGTCGGATTTCATTCACCAGCGTTTTATTGGAAATATGCGCATTTAATGCATTCTGAAGAGCAGACTGTGTTTTTTCCCAAAACTTCTGCTGCCGATGGAGCCAGCGGAGGGGCTGAAACCGGGACTTTTTCCCAGTCAGGATTTTTGGCAAGACTGGTTACTGGCATCTTTATGGATTCACGTTAGAAATGTGCTAATAACATAAGATAATCAACATTTTGAAATAGATCCCCTGAAAATCAAAGCCGACCAAAAAACACGACTAACTGTCATGTCATTTGGTCGGCCTGTAATAATACCCGTTATCGGCTCAGCGCATGCGCGACTGGAACTCGGAGATGACGTCCTTGTAAGTATTCAGGATGCGATCCCAGGGGAAGAAGAGCTGGTCTTCCTTCACGCTGGTGCGTGCCTTGCCACTGTATTCGCTCACCAGCTTGATGGTATACTTCAGGGGGGCGATATCCGCCTGCTTGACGATGATCCGTGTGCGGATGGTGTTGTCCTTGAAGTTGTTCACATTCCAGGCCGTTCGGATATAACCGGTCTCACGATCGGCCAGTTCGATGTTATCGAAGTAGTTCATTGTGATCTGGCTGAGGATCTTCCAGGCATCCTGCTCGGGCTTGCTGGTTTCGATGGTGAAGTTCAGGTTGGCCTGATCGCTCTGCACAGAGCTGGTGAAGGCTTCGTCGAGGGTGAGGATGACGTGATCAGCGGACGGGGGCGGCTGCACATTGTCTTCGTTGCAGTAGTTCTTGGCGTTGGCTACATAGCCCGATTTCTCCACGATCACTTCGATGCACTGGCCGTAGGGGATGCGTGCGCGGTATTCGCCGTTGCCCATCACCCGGCCGTCAACCTTGATGCTGGCATCGGCGGGGGTGGTGCGGATGGACACCTGACGATCTTTCAATACCACATTTTCTGTGACGGGGGGCAGGGGCTGGCCGTCCTTCGCGCAATATTGCTTTTCTACCGAGACGAAGCCATCCTTTATGTATTCCACGGTGACACAGCTTTGCATCGGAATTACGATCTCCGTATTCCCCTCAGCGATCTTCTTGCCGTTGACAACCACTTGTACATCGGCCGGCGTGGTGCGGACGAACATGGCCCGGTCGCTCAGCGTAATGAAATCATCAATGGGCGGGATGTCCATCCCGGAACGATTGTAGTAGGTCTTCGTCTTGGTGTAGAATCCGGTCTTGCGGACTTCCACGGTCACTGAATTATCCTTCTTGACTTCAACCCATCCGGCATTGGTCCCCTGATCGACGCCATTGATGAAGATGCGGGCGTCGTAGGGTTGGGCGGTCACCTTCACCAAGCGGTCTTCCAGTACGATGCGATCTTCCTTGGGGAGATCGACATTCTTGGCATTGACATAGGTCCTGGAGACAGGTTTGTATCCCTCCAGTCTGACCACGATCTTAAAGGGCAGGTCCTTATCGACCTTGATCACGGCGTTGCCCACACCGAGGAGTACTTCCTTCCCGTCCTTTCCGATCTCGAAGATGGAGGCTTGCGCAGGGGTCGCGCTGAGGGTGATCTTCTTATCTGCCCGGACGACAAAGGCAATGAACAGCATGGTCAGCAGCAGGCAGGATCTTTTCATGGCAGTGGACATTGACTTACGTTTTTTGATATGCATGCAAAATTAAATATAAGCTGGGAACGATGCAATGTCCATTCGGAGTAGCTCCGTCCCACAGCCAGCTCACTTCCCCATCAGCGCCAGGTAGCGGTCGCGGTACTCATAGATCAGCCATCCCAGGATCGCCCAGACGATAAGGGCGACCGGCAGGGTCGAGGGCATGACGAACAGGTGTACGAGCAGCACGCCGACCATGACGGGGAACACGACCAGCACACCCATCGGACGGGTCCTTTTCACCACTAACAGCAGTCCGCCGATGATCTCCGCCACCGCGATCAGCGGCATCAACCACTGGATCTCCATCATGGCGGCATTGTCCTTCACCACGGCCTCCGGCAGGTCGGGCGGTACCGGAATGTAATTGAACAGCTTGTTCAACCCGCTGTTGACGATCATCAGGCCAAGGAAGATGGCGAGTACGTTCAGGATCTTGTGTTTCATCTGATGTATGCTGGTTTGCATCAAGGTACGGATTTATATGACAATGCCCGGACAGGTAAAGCCACGGGGCTCCGGATCCGATGGTTCAGGCACAGGTTAGCAACGGGGGTGTACGGAAATCACTGCTTGAACATGGCCTGTGTCTGAACGGCAGGTGTGAAGTCTGCCCCCGGGATCTGCTTCATCAGCGAATCGATACACCGGTTCCGCACGACAGCAAAATCTGCCAGCACCTTGCCCGGATCAACCACCGGAGCCACGCTTCGAACCGTCACCTGCAAGGTATCCGATCCCTTGAGGCCAGGTAGCCGTACACTGGCGTTGCCGGCGGCCATAACAGGTATCAGAAAGGAATAGGCGGAATCGCCGGATGCAAAGCCTTTGGCCGCTACGTCCCTGACCATGATGGTCGTTGTTTTGCCGGTCACGGGGGCATCTAGCCGGATGGTGATCAGGTCACCGGGTGCAACGTTCTTGGAATCGATCGTCAGGGCGATGCGCCGGACCGGCGTCTGTTCACCCAAACCGAGTTTTTCGCAACCTGACAACATGAGGGTCGCGAGGGCGATCATGAGGGGAAGTGTGCGCATGGAGGGGAGTTTATGTCGTCCACCAGCGGACAGACCTGTGAAATTACATTGGACGATGCGGGATTGGAATACCTATTCTGGAGTAATTCCCGCCGATCATTTCTCAACCATGATCCGTATCGATTTATAAAACAACTCAGACATCCCGAGGTCGCCATTTTTTTTCAACGATCATTCATCAGGTTTGAATTACCACATCGTTTGATGACGAACCGACATGTGGTTAAAAAATACCCGATTCGGGGTAAGAGCCGGCAGCCCTCGAACCCTTTTCAGATATAAATAAAAGCAGAACGCCCCGTCATGATCACGATCAGGTGACCTGAACGGAGCGTTCTCGGGTTACTTCACAGGTGCATGACAAAGGGTACGGATCTTCCCGATTTATTTGCCAGGATGGCCGGCGAAACCTGATGGTGTATTTCACAGGTCGGAGCGCTCACTGCCGCTTGAACAGCTGATCGCCAAGTATGATCTCCTCCTTGCCCAGATCGTAAGGCTGACCGACGGCACGCCATTCTCGTCCATCACCATACTTGAATACCACCGTATTCCCGTTGATCGTATAAGTACCGGCATCTGCACCACTGGCTGAGGCCACCCCGGTAAAATTACCGTCACCGGAAACAGCACCGATCCGCTTTTCGGCAAAGCGGCCATCCTTCCCTAAAAAGAGCGTGACGGAACGAGTGACGTTTCCATAGGAGGCCAGGCCCGAATAGGTCCGATCCTGAAAAGCCTTGACCCCAAAGGGTTTCGCAGGTGAACACAGCCCGCCGTCAAATGCTGACAATACCCCGTTCTTGTATTCCACATTGATATTCTGCTCTATGCCACCCCCCCATTTTATATTCATCTTCCCGCCGTTACGCTTGAAGGTGGCGACATTCTGCGCATTATCCTTCATTTCGCGATCAAGTTGCAGCGGGTTCACACCATAGCGCGGGTTCCGGACCACCTTGTCGCCACTGAAACAAAGCCAGGAGATCTCCAGGGTACTCCCCCAGTACATGGTGCGCATGAAAAGCTGCGGCTGCCCATGGGAACAACCCGACATCAGAAGGATCAATAAAGCGGTCAAAAATCGTGTATACATGATGGTTGGTTTGTCTTATTGATTAATTCAGTCCACCTGCCGCGATCAGGGTTCCTCCATCAACACCGATGAGCGAAGATGCATTACGCATGGCCGAAGCTCCGCCGGTGAGGTACAACTGACCAGCCTCGGATCGGCCAACCACACTTTGATCGATCCGCTGAAGTTCAGATACTGTCTGCGTACTGGCACGAAGCGCAAGTACACGCTGTCCGGCGGCAATGGCACTGTTGACGGCGCCAACCGCAGCTCCATATATGGCAGATCCGGCGTTGACCACAAAATTTGATGTCGTCTCCCATGCATTCTTCAGGAAACTTGTAAATCCCTCCACCGATTGCAGTCGATAACTGCCCTTGTAGGATCTCAGGCAAGCGGTGAGCATGAGGTAGGAGAGATTCCCCTTTTCCCAGTTGACCGATTCTTCAGTTGATGCGGTTCGGTTGTAGACTGCCTGATATGCCCGGTTGATGGTTGCGCGGTTCTCATTGGGATCCAGAATAAGATACTTGACATGCTCATTCATCAAATCTGCATAGGTGCGTTTTTGACCCTTCCAAAAATTCATCTCACCGGCATTAGGCTGGCGTCCGAAAGCATCTCTGTATGACTGGGTCACGGCCTGGTTGTTGGAAGCGTCATCCGCTTTCAGATAGCCATGATGATTGGTGATGTACCAGCTGATCGACTGATCAGGCTGACCCTTCCAGTATGCCAGCTCCGCCATACTCGGAAACCGGCCGAAGACATACCAGTAGGAAATGTTGATCTTTTCCTCCTTTGACTGCGCCATCAGACCGGATGTCAGCGTCATCATGGTAAAAATCAGTATAAGTCTTTTCATGGGTGTGGTTTGTAGGTCAAATGTAACCGGCAATGCACGCCCCGCGAATACTTAAAGTTGGGTATGCTCCCACTTCCCTACTGCATAGATCAAATGAGCCGGCCGGCTTGAACCATCACATGAATCATAGCAACATAAAATTGATTTCCATAGATTTATACCTTTGAATACGCTTACGAATCCACAAACATGGGCTCATCGTTTCCAATATCCAACGCAATGGCAGGCCGGATCCTCCACGGGTGCATCGCCCTGTGGATGGTTTTTTCGATCGTTGCCTGTTCCGGAAAACGCGTCGATTGCGACACCTGCGACCGGTCCGGTCGAATCACTTGCCCTCAGTGCATGGGCGAAGGACAGGCAAAGTGCCTCTTCTGTGGAGGCGAGGGTCATATAGAATGCGAGACCTGCGACGGACGAGGAAGGGAACACTGCGACTGGTGCGCAGGAGACGGACAGATGGATTGCCGCAAGTGCAACACGAGCGGCAAGACTGCCGGCGGCCAACCTTGCAAAATCTGTGAAGGTACCGGCTCCCGTAGATGCAACATTTGCTCGGGCAGCGGAGGCGACGCATGCAAAACCTGC
>JAJTFQ010000046.1 GCA_021299955.1 Chitinophagaceae bacterium | reverse complement strand
ATCATTCACTGCGTACGCGCCTTCGAGGAGATCCTCACCATCCTGCGGAAACGTAAGGTATCCGTACCCGTTATGTTCCATGGTTTTCGCCGATCAGAGGCGCTGGCCCGGAAGATCATTGACGATGGACACCTGCTGTCATTTGGCGTACATCTTCTGATGGCATCCGTGGCGGAAGTTTTCAGGAAACTGCCGCCAGACCGCGTATTTTTGGAGACGGATGATGCAGAGATTTCGATCGCCGGCATCTATGCTGCTGCAGCCAGGATACGGGGAACGGACATCGAAGATATCGCCGCCATGATCGATCTTAATGTCAAGCACATATTTGGACCTTTCACTGATTTGATATGAATGATATTTCCTGGCTTTCCCGCACTTCGTTGTTGATCGGAGAAGAGGCGCTGCGCGGCCTAACCCGAAAGCACGTCATGGTCGTCGGTATGGGTGGCGTCGGTTCCTTCGCCGCCGAATTCATCGCCCGCAGCGGGGTGGGAGAGATGACGATCATCGACGGAGACGTGGTCGATCCCACCAATCGCAACCGTCAACTGCCGGCCCTGTCCACCAACCACGGCGAGCCCAAAGTTCAAATCATGGCGGCACGACTGCAGGCCATCAATCCCGAGCTGAAACTCAACGTCGTGCAGTCATTCGTCAACCCGGATATGGTCCGCGAACAACTGACCCGTCGCCCCGACTTCCTCATCGATGCCATCGACAGCCTCACGCCGAAACTGACCTTCATCAAGATGGCCTATGAGGCGCGGATCCCAATGGTCAGCAGCATGGGGGCCGGGGCCAAGCTCGACCCTACCAGACTCTCCGTGGTGGACATCTCCAAAACCTATAACTGCCCCTTCGCACAGCAGGTGCGCAAGACCCTGCGCCGACAGGGCATCCGAAAGGGGGTCAAGGTTGTATTCAGTCCGGAGGAACCCATCAAGGAAAGCCTGATGATGACCGATGGCAGCAATTACAAGCGATCTGCCTACGGAACGATCTCCTACATGCCGGCCACCTTTGGTGCTGTTACGGCATCTGTGGCCATTCGGTATCTGATGGACCATCCGTAGGAACTGTTGTTTACTTTGTATTTTCTCAGCGCCCTCGCGGTGAAGCCCCTTAATAACAGATGGCAATATGAAACTTCATCATCTTCTGTTCGGTTGCTTTTTGTTTATCCAGCCTGATATGTATGCCCAGTCCAACCGGCTCTGGTACACCCGACCGGCGCGTGTATGGGAGGAGGCCCTGCCCCTCGGCAACGGACGGGCCGGCGCCATGGTTTTTGGCCGCATAGGGCATGAGCGCATCGCCCTCAACGATGGCACGCTCTGGTCGGGTTATGGCGACGCGGGCAATAACCCGAATGGACCTGCCGCCCTGCCTCAGGTACGTGCTGCCGTCGCGAAGGGTGATTATGCCCTCGCTTCCTCCATCTGGAAAAAAAATCTGCAGGGTTCCTATTCTGCCCGATACCTGCCTATGGCCGATCTGCTGATCGACATGGCGGATCCCGATACGATCACCTCCACTTACGAGAGATCCCTCGACATCACCAGGGCCATTCATCGGATAGCCTACACCGTTCATTCTATCGGTCACAGCAGGGAATCCTTCGCCAGTCACCCTGATAAGGTCATGGCCATCCGATTCACCGCCACCGGTCGCCGGAATGTGAGTCTCGCTGTTCGTATGGACAGCCGCTTGCGGCACACGGTCCGGAATATCTCCTCCGGGAGGCTGCAACTCGATGGTCGGGCACCCAGTCATGTTGCCCACCGCGTCACTGAACCGCAGCAGGTCGCCTACGACGAGCACCTGGGCGTGCGCTTCAGCGTATTGGCGGAAGTCCGCCAGACGGGAGGCACGCTGCGCACCGAAGCCGGCCGGGTCATCGTCAACGGGGCGGATACCGTCACCATATTCCTGACCCAGGCCACCACTTTTCCGTATGCCGATGACCGTTCTGCGCCCGCCGGTGTGGATCCTGCACGTGCGGCAGCATCGGACATGGAACGTGCGCTCCGAAAGGGATATCAGGCACTATTGAAAGCGCATGTTGCCGATCACCTGCCACTTTTCGATCGCGTAAGTCTGCATTTGCCGGTGGACAGCAGTTTTGAAAAAATGTCTACGGACCGTCGCCTCGCCCGTCAGAACGGCATCGGAGATGATCATGGCTTACAGGCACTTTACTTTCAGTACGGGCGATACCTGATGATCGCCGGCTCCAGGCCGGGTTCGCAGGCCCTCAATCTGCAGGGGATCTGGAACGAGCTGGTGCAGCCGCCCTGGGGCAGTAACTATACGCTGAACATCAATACGGAAATGAATTACTGGCCGGCGGAGGTCACCAATCTGTCTGAATCCCATGGTGCGCTCTTCGATTACATCGATCGGCTGGCCCGTGCCGGTCGCCAGACGGCGCAGATCAATTATGGCATTTCCGAAGGATGGACGGCCCATCACAATTCTGATGTCTGGGCGAAATCCTCGCCTGCCGGGGGCTTCGACTGGGACCCCCGCGGATCGCCGCACTGGTCTGCCTGGCCGATGGCCGGAGCCTGGCTTAGCACCCATCTTTACGAGCATTTTTTGTTCACCGGCGACCGAAAATTCCTGAGCGAACGCGCATATCCGGTCATGAAACAGGCGGCGGCCTTCCTCCGGCACTGGCTGCAGCGCGATGCCTCCGGCCATTGGGTCACCAATCCCGGCAGCTCTCCGGAGAACCTCTTTACGATCGACGGCAAGCGTTACGAACTCAGCAAGGCTTCCACGATGGATATGGCCATCACCCGCGAACTCCTGCAGCAATGCATCGAAAGCGCCCGCATCCTGGAGACCGATGTGCAGCTGCGTTCCGAGTGGGAAGCCATCCTCAAGGACCTCTGGCCTTACCGGATCGGACGGCTGGGTCAGTTGCAGGAGTGGAGTGGTGACTGGGATGATCCGAAGGATACACACCGGCATATCTCCCATCTTTTTGCCCTCTATCCCGGCCGGCAGATATCGGTACAACAGACGCCGGAACTGGCAGCAGCAGCCCGTCAAACGCTCCTCCACCGGGGCGATGATGGAACAGGATGGTCGCTGGCCTGGAAGATCAGTTGGTGGGCGAGATTGAGGGACGGCGATCACGCCCATCGGCTCATCCAGAAAGCACTCACGCATATCGACCCCGTCGGAGAAGGCAACGGCATCAAAATGAACGGTGGCGGCACCTACCCGAATCTCTTCGATGCGCATCCGCCCTTTCAGATCGACGGAAATTTCGGCGCAACGGCCGGCATCGCGGAGATGCTGCTGCAATCCCATGAAGACGGCATCACCATCCTGCCGGCCCTGCCCACGGCCTGGCACAGTGGCAAAGTGTCGGGACTCGTCGCCCGCGGCGGCTTCGTGATAGACATCGAATGGAAGGACAGTATGATCCGCGAGGTCGTGGTCAAGTCGAAGATCGGGGGGCATTGCCGGCTGAATATTCCGGTGGCCCATGCGAGGCAGTTGCCCAAGGGATTGGCCGCCGGTACGCCGTTGAGGAAAAGCCTGTTTTTCAACGGGATCATTCCGTCGTCTGTGATCAACTCGGCAACGAGTCCATTGTCACTCCTGGCTGTTCCCGACGAATTCAGTGCCGGATTCGATACCCGGCCTGGCGAAACCCGCCGTATTCGCTTCGATTGACCGGCTTCTGTGATCTTGGTCACGAATGTCGGCCCGTGGTGGTCGTATCTTTGTGAAGATCTCAGGAAGCATCAACCGGAATGAATATCATGCATGGACACCGGATCAGACTGGGCCTGCGGGCCAATCGAGTACAGTTCACCTGGCTGGTGATCGTCAATGCTTTTGTAGGGGCGATGGTCGGGATGGAACGAACCCTGCTTCCGGGCATCGCAGAAGCCGATTTTCAGATGGCGGCCAAGACGGCGATCTTTTCTTTCATCGCGGTCTTCGGCATCGTCAAGGCCTTTACCAATTATTTCACCGGTCGGCTGTCGGATCGTTTTGGCCGTAAGAACTTGTTGATCACCGGCTGGCTCTTTGGACTGCCGGTTCCGTTTCTCCTCATGTTTGCGCCCGAATGGTCATGGGTCATTGCGGCGAATGTCCTGCTGGGCATCAACCAGGGCCTGGCATGGAGCAGCACGGTCATTATGAAGATCGACCTGGTGGGAGAGAAGGATCGAGGGTTCGCTATGGGACTGAATGAGTTTGCAGGCTACATCTCCGTGGCCGTCGTCGCCTGGATGACCGGTTGGATGGCTGTCGAGTGGGGCATGCGGCCCTGGCCCTTCCTGACGGGGGTATTCTTTGCCGTAGCCGGATTGCTCATCACCATTTTTTTTGTGAAGGATACCCGTGGGCATGTGGCGGCGGAAACGGCGCAAAGTACGCTGCCCAGGCTCAGTCACATTTTTTCCGATACGAGCTGGCGTCAACCGAATCTCGGGGCGGTCACGCAGGCCGGACTGGTCAACAACCTGAACGATGGCATGGCCTGGGGGCTTTTTCCTGTTTGGCTGGCAGGCAAAGGTTTTTCCCTGGCAGAGATAGGCATCGTCATCGCGGTGTATCCCGCCGTCTGGGGCATCGGTCAGTTGTTCACCGGCGCGATGGCCGATCGATTCTGCAAGAAGGACATGCTCCAATGGGGGATGACCTTGCAAGCCATCGCGCTCCTGTTCTTTGTTGAAGCCTCCTCACTTTGGCATTTCATCCTCCTGTCCGCCCTGCTGGGATGGGGGACGGCCATGGTCTATCCCACTTTCCTCGCTACCATTGCCGAAAACACGCACCCTGGAGATCGTGCTCGAAGCATAGGTATTTTCAGGCTCTGGCGGGATGCCGGATATGCGTTCGGAGCCCTGCTTACCGGCCTTGTTGCCGATCTGTTCGGCATGGAAGCGTCCATCATCCTGATCGCCGTACTTACATTCATTTCTGCCTTCATCATCCATCAACGGATGTTTTGTAGAAATCTAAATGGCATCAAATTCTTTGATTATTTCTTCGGTGGCCACACCGTAAAAAGGAAGGCTTGTGTTTGAGATGGGAATACCATGCATCAGTCTGTGTTAAGCAGATGGCATTGCGCTATCTTTAATCTGTATCAATCATAAAACATGCAGCGCAGAAAAGCCCTTCGACTCCTTATATCTTCTCCCTTATTGCTGCCGGCTACCCGGGCGTTTTCCTTTCAGCCGTCCGAAGAAGCAGCTCGTAAGCCGACAACCATCGGCTGGATCACCGACCTGCATCATGGCTATTGCCCCGATGCATTGGACCGGCTGAAAGTCTTCATTGGCGAGGCTTCCCGCCGAAAAGTGGATTTCATCCTCCAGGGGGGCGACTTCTGTCATCCGAAACCGGAAGCCGCAGAGCTCATGCAGGTTTGGAATCACTACCAGGGAGATAAATATCATGTGCTCGGCAATCACGACATGGACTTCGGAACAAAGCGAGACATCATGAATGTCTGGGGGATGGAACGGCCTTACTATGCTTTCGAGCGTGGAGGATTTCATTTCATCGTGATGGATTGCAACCACATCCTGAAAGACGGTCAATACATCGATTATGTGAAAGGGAATTTCTACATCGATCCCGCCCGTCGCGATCTGGTGAATCCCGAACAGGTCGAATGGCTGGAGGCCGAGATCGACCGCGCCAAACATCCCTGCATTATCATCTCACATCAGTCGTTTGATGAAGTATGGACGGGCAGCACCGTGCCCAATCGCCTGGAAGTCAGAAAGGTGATCGATCGGGCCAATGAGGGCCGAAAGCACCCTAAGGTGATCGCCTGCATCTGCGGACATCATCACCTGGATCATCACATGATGATCAACAGGGTGCATTATATCCACATCAACAGTGCCTCTTATTTTTATGTCGGAGATGGTTTTGGATCCGATGGTTCCAGGGCAACCTATTCCGAACCTGTCTTCGCTTTCGTGACGCTTGATCCCGCCGGAGAGATCCGAATTGAAGGCCGACAAGCCTCGTTTCGATCTCCGACGCCAAAGGAAAAAGGCTTTCCAAATGCTGATCGCATTACCGCCTCGATCATCGATCGGCGGTTAGGAACTGCGTAACAGCCGGGTCTGATGGCGGTTTTTCTCATGGTTCCGGATGGATCCACGGGCCGCGATAGGGGCGGCGCAGGAGTTTGGTCGCTTCCTTGTCGCCCGGAATAATGCGTTGCTTCGGGTCATAGCTGAGCGGCCTGCCCAGTTGCATCGACAGATTCGCGAGGATACAACTGGCCGTCGAAATATGGCCTTCTCCAATATCCGCCGTTGGATGTCCTTTCCGGTCGATCGCTTCCAGGAAATCCTGCATGTGTTTTCGGGTAGCCGGTGCTGCATGCAGTTCTATGTCCTTTTCTTTCAGATCCTCCGGAAACTGCTCACGTTCGTACACGACATCTCCGCGCACCCGATCTCCTTTTCCGACAGGGATGAAATCATAGCGCATGGTGCTTCCGCAGAGCGTGCCCTTCTCTCCATAGATCTTAAATCCCCAGGGATACTCCGGATCGGCGGGCGTTCCCCAGGTGCGGTGCTGCCAGACACAGGTAAGGCCGGGGTGTTCGAAGACGGCAGTTTGGGTATCCGCGATATTGCTGCGGCCGGGATCACCGCCATAGATGCCGCCGCTCGAGCTGATCTGCGTCGGCCAGCCCAGTCCGAGCATCCATCGAACGGTGTCGTACATATGAATGCACATATCTCCCATGATGCCGTTGCCGTACTCCATGAAGGCCCGCCACCAGCCCCGATGCGGCATCCCGTCGAATGGACGCAATGGTGCCGGCCCCGTCCACATATCGTAATCGAAAGATTCGGGCACCGGTTGAATGGGCGGCGTGGCGTTGCGGCGCATGTGATAGTAGCAGAACATTTCCGCGTGATGCACTTTTCCGATCGCGCCGCTGTCGATGAACAGGCGTTTGGCTTCCATCAAATGCGGCGTACTCCTGCGCTGGGTGCCGACCTGTATGACCCGGCCGTGTTTACGGGCGGCAGCAACGACGGCTTCGCCTTCGATGACATCCACGCTGATGGGCTTCTGCAAATAGACATGCGCACCTGATTTTACGGCATCGATGGCCTGGAGTGCATGCCAATGGTCGGGCGTACCGATGAGCACGATATCAGGCTTTTGCTCCTTGAGCAGGGTACGATAATCCTTGTACCCGGGGATGGTGTTTGTCTGTCCCGCGCGTGCCTGGATCAGCGCCTGCGCGCCTTCCAGCTGTTGACGGTCAACATCGCAGAGGCCGACCACGTCCACCGCGGCCACCTGCATCAACCGGAAGAGGTCACTCTTCCCGTACCAGCCTGTACCGATGAGGGCCACCCTGCGGCGGGGTCCCGATCCCCATTGTGCCAATCCCGTCTGCTGCAGCGTCGAAAGTGCGGCGATGGCGGATGCGTGTCGGAGGAATGATCTTCTGTCCATGTATCAGGGTTTGATGGGCGTTGGAGGAGTGTCGATGCGTTCGGTATGTGTCATGCGGCCGTCGACGTCGTGATGCGTGAATATGAGCACGGGTTTCTCCCCTTCATACTGCATGCGGATGCTCAGATAACCGCCGGCGACCCGCAGGAATCGATGCTCAGGCCTGCGTTCATCGGGCGGCCAGCCTTGTGCATGGAAGTCGCTGACGGGGCCGGATCCAAATTCCCAGAGTCCGGTTGCGCTATCCCGGGAAACATATTGCCAGTGCCTGTCGCCGTTCACGATGATGGCGCCCTGAGCAGCCAGGAAATGCCGGGCCCATTCACCTTCGTGTTGATAGACGGCGTTGGCATGGTTGTCTTTCTTGGACGATCTGTCAGGACCCACGATCGGCGTGGGGGAGAAGACGATTTTCCATCGGGCACTCGATTCATGCAGGGTCTTTTGCAGCCAGTCTTTCTGCTCTGCACCCCAGATGGTCTTTTCCGGCCCATCCGGCTGGTTGTTCGGACTCCGGAATTCACGCCCTTCCAGGAACCAGATCTGAAGATCGCGCCCCCAGGTGAAGGTGCGATAGGGTTTCCCGCGCAGCGGTACGTTCTCTCTCCAGATGCTCAATCCCACGGGGACGGTGAGCGATCCGAAGGGTTTGGATGAAGGGTGAACATCATCCGCCAGCAGGTCGTGGTCGTCTTTCAGAAGATAGGCCGGTGTCGTTTCGTAGAACGCACGTATCGACGGCCAGGCGTCCATCGCATGCCATTTGTGGCGGGCTTTGGCGGCATCCGTGGCCATCGGACCTGGCTTATCGTAATACACGTAGTCGCCTGTTTGAACAAATAGATCAGGACGCATCGCCTGCATGCTCGTATAGGTCCTGAATCCCCTGCTCGAATCATCAAAACTCCAGAAATACTGGCAGGTGGATGTGGTGATCAGCACCGGTTTTCGGTCGTCAGGAACAGTCTTGAACGTCAGCCGCATCCGCGTGACACGACCCTTCGGCGCTGATCGACCCTCCAAAATCACGGCATATGAAGTCCCAGGACGCAGTCCACTGAAATGCCGGTAAGCCGTGAAATCCTTGTCTGCTCCCGTGGCCATCCAATCGCAGGAATCCTTGCGCCCCGCGCCCTCCAGCAAAAATCTCACCTCACCTGCTGCTCCCCGGACCCCGCCATCCATCTGTTCGATCGGCATCTTTTCATCAAATCCAACGGGATGCCGGAACACCTTCTTCTCTCGTTGATGGACGACGGGATTCGGCTTGGCATCCGCGCAAAGCCGGGTCCAGACCGTGGCTTCCGTTCCGGTAACGTCCAATACCTTTCCGCCATTGGTGAAATGAACATCCTGCGCCTGCATCATCATGGCCGGGCAGCACATCAGCAGTGCACCAACGAATCGCTCCTTGAGAATTCTGCAGAAACTTTCGATCATTAATGGAATATACGAAAAAAATCGCAGATGCTGAAATGAATGCCGGGCATCCCTGCGCTGGTCAAATCATACAAGTTGCAGCCTGTTTGGTAGAGACGCGATTTATCGCGTCTAACCGCGTCGCTGCCCCATCACGAATGAATGCAGGTCATCCCAGTACTGGACAAAAATCTTACCAGTTGCAGCCTGTTTGGTAGAGACGCGATTCATCGCGTCTAACCGCGTCGCTGCCCGATCACGAATGAATGCAGGTCATCCCAGTACTGGACAAAAATCTTACCAGTTGCAGCCTGTTTGGTAGAGACGCGAGTCATCGCGTCTAACCGCGTCGCTGCCCGATTACAAACAAGTTGTTCATATATATTTCTAGACGCGATGAATCGCGTCTCTACCATCGCGTGGGTCATTGTGACCATCGACAACCGGCGGGATCGTTTCTAACCGCAGCGTAGATCACCCAAAACCCTTGGAGGGTACCCCCACCCTTGGAGAGTTGCCAGCTCTTGGAGAGTACCCCCACTCTTGGAGGGTTTATGCGTTTTAGGCATATCAACTTAACCATCCGTCGTTACCTTTGCGACCCCAAAATCTATGTTATGCGCAAAATTCTGTTCTGTTCTCTCTGTTCTGCTCTGTTTTTTTCTTTTTCCGAAACGAAGGCACAGTCCTCCGACCCGGTGATGATCACCGTAGATCCTGTGCGTACAGATAACCCTCCCGTCAAACGCGCTGCATTCCTGCTCGGAGGTGCCCTCGAACTCGGCGGAGATGCCGTTGCCGTCGTTGATTTCCAGGACGGATCGAAACAAAAAGTCAACGCCGGACAAGGTGGTACCTTCTTCGCCGGCGGCGAATGGACCCTCGGGAAGGACGACAAATGGGGCATCCGCGCCACCCTGGGTATCAAATACGTGACCACCAAGGCCACCAATGTGAACATTACTTTGACCCGAATCCCCCTCCGGATCACCGGTATACGCCAGTTAGGTAAAAAATGGTGGATCGCCGCAGGTGCCGTCACTCATCAGGCCATTCGTTTCAATGCCGGCGGCATCGGACAGGATCTGAAGTTTACGGGTGCCATCAGCCCGACCGTCGAGATCGGCTACAGCGGCGTATCCTTTGTATTCACGCCGATGACCTACAAGGACGAAACCGGAGCTTCCTACAAGGCCGGATCCGCAGGACTGGCCTTTAATGTCCCCGTCCGCCGTCGCAAGCGTTGATCCATCAATCCAGGGATTTGTTGTATATTGTACACAAAGCCTCAGCCTTGTCAGCCAGAAATCATATCCTGATCCTGTCGTTCGCCCTGCTCACCCTGCAGGCCTGCCGGCAGGATCCTCTTTTTATGCCCGTGCCCGCCGAACAAAGCGGCATTGCCTTCTCCAATCACATTCGGGAAGACAGCAACATCAACATGCTAACCTATGAGTATCTCTACAACGGTGGTGGCGTGGGGGTGGGTGATTTCAACAACGACGGACGCCCAGACCTGTACTTCACAGCCAGCCTCGGACCCAATGCGCTATACCTTAACGAAGGAGGATTGCGGTTCCGGGATGTCACCGCTGCCTCCGGCACCGACGGAGCGGGCAGATGGAGCCGCGGCGTAGCCGTGGTGGACATCAACAACGATGGCCTGCAGGATATCTATGTCTGCGCCGGTACCTGGCAAGTGGCCGAGATGCGCAGAAACCTGCTCTATGTCAACACCGGTGTCGATCCGGCCACGGGGATCCCCCGATTCGCGGAAATGGCGGCAGAATATGGCATCGATGACACCACCAACACACAAATGGCGGCCTTCTTCGATTATGATCGCGATGGCGACCTCGACTTGTATCTCCTTGTCAACGACCTCGGACAGGAGAAGCCCAATACCTTCCGACCGGTCAGAAATGATGGCAGTGCCCGCAATACCGATCGTCTGTACCGGAACGACTGGGATCCCATCCGCCAACATGCCCGCTATACCAACGTTTCCAAAGAAGCCGGGATCACCTGGGAAGGTTACGGACTCGGCCTTCAGATCCTTGACATCAATGAAGACGGATGGAAGGATATCCTCGTCAGCAACGATTATCTCAGCGGAAATATCCTCTACATCAACCAGCGCGACGGGACCTTCCAAAACCGGGTGCGTGACTATTTCCGCAAAGGAAGCCTTAACGCGATGGGTAATGACGCCGGAGATATCAACAACGACGGGCTACTGGATATCATCGAAACCGATATGGCCGGCGAGGATATCGGGCGCTTCAAGATGATGATGAATCCGCTCGACGAGAACTGGTACCGCTACACAAAAAAATATGAACTGCCCTGGCAGACCGTCCGAAATACCCTGCAACTCAACCGCGGACCCCGACCCTTGCCGGGCGACTCCATCGGCGACCCCTACTTTTCCGAGATCGCCTTCCTGGCCGGCACGGCGTACACTGATTGGAGCTGGTCGCCCCTCTTCGCCGACCTGGACCTCGACGGAAGCATCGACCTTAGCGTGACCAATGGCCTGCCGAAAGATATCACTGACAATGATTTCATCGCCTACCGCGAGCAGACCGCCAAGGCATCCACCCGCGACCTGTTGCTCAAACTCCCACCCGTTGAAACCAGCAACTACCTCTTCCGGAACAACGGCGACCTGACCTTTTCGGACAAAACGATCGACTGGGGGTGGGATGTGCCAAGCTTCTCCAATGGCATGGCCTGGGCCGACCTGGATGATGACGGAGATCTTGATATGGTCGTGAACAACATCAATCAACCCGCTTTCGTCTGGGAAAACCGGGCTCGGCAGATCGAACCCGCACAGTCACAGTTCCTGCGCATCCGGTTCCGCGGTGATACCGCCAATATACATGGCATCGGTACCATCGTGAAACGATGGATCGCCGGACAACCGCAGGTCAACGAACTCACACCCTACCGTGGATACCTGTCCTCCGTCGAACCCGTCCTGCATTTCGGGCTCGGTACTACAATGCGCGTCGACAGCATCGAGATCCATTGGCCGGACGGTGCGGTAGAAACCTTGCGGGACATACCTGCCGGTCAGACCCTGATGCTGGCACAGTCTGCAGATGCGAGAAAATATGAATCACGGTCACGCATAACCGAAAATAGATCCATCTTCACTGAGGTAACAGCTTTAAGTGGCATCAACATCATCCATCATCAGGATGATCTGTCTGATTTCACCATCCAGCGTTCCCTGCCCCGACAGCTGTCGCGTCGAGCGCCGGCGCTGGTTTCCGGTGACCTGAATGCGGACGGACTCATGGATGTCGTCATCGGTGGCGACCGCCTTCGGTCTGCAATCCTTGCCTTCGGCCAGACCGACGGGGGATTCCGTACCCTGCCGCTGGACCCCACCCTGCCCCCCAATGCAACGGCCGATGCCGCACTGGCATTGCTGGATGCAGATATAGATGGTGATCTGGATATGCTCTCGCTGTTTGGCGGACCAATATCCAATCTGGTCGATACCAATACCCGAGATGGTCTCTGGATCAATGACGGGTATGGGAAATTCAGTGCCGCACCAGCTCCGGCGTTGCCCCGACTGGATTTCGCAAAGTCAATCGTCCGAACGGCGGATATTGACAAAGACGGGAAAGTCGATTTATTCATTGCGGAAGCATCCAGTTCTTCAACCTATCCGGATCCCGTGCGCGCAATCATCCTCAGGAACGTCGGACGTCCGGGACAGCCGGCCTTCGAAGATGCAACCCGCCGCCTGGCACCCGATCTGGGAAGGACAGGGCTGATATCCGATGCCAGCTGGGAAGACATCGACAGAGATGGCGATCAGGATCTGCTCCTGGCAGGCGAATGGGCCGGCATCAGCCTTTACATTAATGAAGATGGTAAACTGAAGCGCTTACTCACGGAGATGGATAGCCGAAAAGGCTGGTGGACCGCCCTCGGTACCGCAGATCTGGACGGAGATGGCGACCAGGATATCATCGCCGGGAACCACGGACAAAATGGATTTTTCAACGCCAAAGCCGGAAAGCCACTAAAAGCCTACATGAATGACTATGACAGGAACGGTGTACGTGACCTGCTGCTCTCTCATCATCGACCCACCATTCCGCATGGTCGCGAATTCGACGAATTTCCCATCGTCCAACGGGATGCCGCTGTCGAGATCCTCCCTCAACTGAGAAGATTCTATCCGGAATACGCATCCTTCGCTCGTACGCCCATCCAGGCACTGCTCGACCGATTCAACCGGGAGGGGGAGAGCGTACTGGAGGCGAATTCACTCGTCACCGGCTGGTGGGAGAACCAGGGCAAACATCGCTTTAAGTTTCATCCTTTCCCTACGGAAGCGCAGTTCTCTCCGGTGTTTGCCATCCTCTCCGGCGACTTCAACGGAGACAAAAAGATAGATATACTGTTGGCCGGTAACGACGAAGGCATGGCCATTATCCCCGGCAGGGCCGATGCATCCTGCGGTTTGTTGCTCAAGGGTGATGGACAGGGCGGTTTCCTGCCGATCAGCATCCGCGAGTCGGGCGTATTTCTCACCGGAGATGTCCGGTGTATTCAATGGATCCGCGGACGGGACATGAAGCATTTCCTGTCTGCAGAAATCGATGGGCCCGTGCGGATGTTCCGATTAAAAAACTAGCGTTCAGGGATCATTGAAAACAATACAGGGGCGGCTGTTTGTCGATTTCCAAGCCGACCATACCTATGCCTGTTCAGAAATCCTTCTGATGAATAAATAAATATCTTTTACCAGGATGTAAGGCCCGTGACTAGAATTCAATTACCTGTTTCCCTCCCTTCCGCAATGTCAACAATTGAGATTTATTTTCATGCCTCAACAGAAAACGCCCGTCAGTTCCTGATTTCAGCGTGACTTTCACTTTCCCGCCAGACATCCATTCGATGTCAACCTCCGCTGCGCCCCTGGCTTTCAACCCTCTTACATAGCCGGTTGCCCAGGCGGAAGGAAGGGCTGGGAGGACATCTATAATGCGCACATCTCCCTCTGACAGATGGCTTTGCAGGAGCATTTCCGCGATCCCCGCAGTTCCTCCAAAATTTCCATCGATCTGAAACGGCGGATGCCCGCAGAACAGGTTTGGATAGGTGCCGCCGCCGTTGGACATGTTCACGCCGTTCGACGTTACCGGTCGAAGCAATCTGTTCAGCAGTGCCAATGCCCGGTCTCCATCGCGCAGCCTTGCCCAGAAATTGATCTTCCAGGCCAGCGACCAGCCTGTTCCATCATCAGATCTTTTTTCCAGACTTTTCCTGGCGGCTCCGGCCCAGTCGGCCTGGCGCAACGGGTCGATGCCCGCGCCCGGATAGAGCATGTACAGATGTGAAACGTGACGGTGCGTGGGCTCTGCTTCAGGGAAGGGCTCCCGCCATTCCTGGATCCGGCCGTCGGGTCCGATGACCGTAGTGGCCAGGTTCGGGAGTATGGTTGCAGTCTCAGTGGTCGTGGCATCTTTCATTCCGAGGATGGATGCGGCTGACAACAGATTGCCGAACAGTTCACCGATCACCTGCTGGTCATGTGCGGGGCCCATGCTGATCTGTGCCTGAGAACCGTCCGGTGCCACGAAGGTGTTTTCCGGCGAAGCGGCCGGCCCGGACACCCACTTGCCCGTAGGAGGATCCTTCACCAGCCAGTCGAGGTAGAAGGCCGCAGCATCGCGCATCACCGGATACACCCGGCGCAGATATGCGGTATCGCGCGTGAACGCAAAATGCTCCCACAGATGTTGACACAACCATGCCCCCGCGCCTAAGTGCATGCCCCAGGAAGGATGCTCACCCGGTGCCGTGTAACCCCAGACATTGGTGATCGGATTCTACGAGGGAAGATATAAGCTCTGTCAGCGGTGACTGACAATCGCTCAGATTGGTCAGATCCACCGGCCAGTAGTTCATCTGGATGTTGACATCCGTATGATAATCTCCGTTCCACGGCGTCTGGATCTGATTTGCCCAGATGCCCTGCAAATTCGCGGGCAGTGCGCCAGCCCTAGAGGATCCGACCAACAGATATCTACCGAATTGGTAGTATAACTCATGCAACCGCAAGTCGCCCACGGCGGTTTGCCGGCTCAGTCTGACATCCGTTGGGATGGTGTCCCGCTCACCATTTCCAAGTTGCAAAGTAGATCTTCCCATCAGGCGCTCATGATCCGCCACATGCCGGCTTTTCAACTGGGCATACGGCCTGGTAGCCGCCTTGTTCATCATGCCCTCCGTCGCAGGCAATGGATCCGCTCCCCGATAGGTCGGGTAGACCAACCGGTGATCAGTGGCTGCCGTCAGCATCAGGATCGCCTCATCGGCACCCTCCACCCGGATCGAACTATCGGTCATGGATACACGACCGCCGACCGCCCTGACCCTCAGCCTCGCAGCATATTTCATCCCTTCGCCACCCTTCCCGTCGTCCATCACGCCGGTCATCAGCAGGTCATTGCCCTGCCGGCTATTACGGAAACGCTCCGGCCGGTCGAGCCGGGACTTGAACTTCAACGCCCCTTTCCGGTCTGCTCGAATCCTCACCACCATCGCCCGGTCAGGGTAACTGATGAAGACCTCCCGTTCGAACCGAATGCCGTCCTGCAAATACTTGACGGTGGCAATGCCCCGCATCAGATCCAGCGAACGCTCATAATTTTTCCAGGGTGAAGTTCTTTCCATGTCGATCCACAGGTCGCCCAGGGTCTGGTAGCAACCAAAGGGAGCATTAGCCCCATTGCCATGTCCCGAACCGGCCCCCTTGCATACCTGCGTCTTCAGGGTGAGGGCAGAAGCCTCCTTGTATTTACCATCGAAGAGGAGTGACCTGATCGCCGCCAGCGCACCATAGGCGAGGGGATTGTCGTTATCAGCCGGACTGCCCGACCAGAGCGACTTCTCATTCAGCTGGATCCGTTCACGGGTTACATCTCCATACACCATCGCGCCGAGCGATCCGTTGCCCAGTGGCAAGGCCTTCAGCCATTCCGGATCATTGCCCCATCCCTTCCTTCGATCGGGGATCGAAGCGTCTGCCGGTTGGCGATACCAGATGCGGAGGTCCGTCTGGGCCATCATCACGCCCGTAGGAAATAATATCAAGGTCCACAGCCGGATAAGCTTCATGATCGATTGCATGCGGGTTGTATTTAGTGGTCGGTACTCTGGCTACAAAGTAGTGTAAAAATTGAATTTTTGACGTCGCCGACATACCATTCGGGATGATATGCAGTAAAATTTCTTATATTCATATATTGAATACATCAAATAAAATGTAGTTATGCGTGCCTTGGCTCAAACATCATACGGCGGCCCGGAAGTGATCCGGGAAATGGATCTGCCTATCCCCGAGGTTACTGGTCATGATCTCAGGGTGCGTGTACACGCCGTAGGCATTAATCCTGTGGATGTGAAAGTACGGACAAACTGGGGCGGATTTGGCGACCTCCAACCGGGCGATCCCGTGATCACAGGCTGGGACGTTGCCGGCGTGGTAGATGCTGTTGGCCCCCTGGCCGACGGGCGTTTCAAGCCGGGAGATCCTGTATTTTTTGCCGGTAGTGTGGCCAGGGCCGGCAGTCACAGGGAATACACACTGGTCGACAGCCGCATGGTCGGCCGAAAGCCATCCAATCTGACCTTCGCTGAGGCCGCGGCACTGCCACTGACCAGTCTGACCGTATGGGAAGGTATGTTCGACAATGCAGGCATTCCCCTCGATGCCACCGGCGGCCGTCAGCGTATCGCCCTGGTCGTAGGGGGCGCCGGCGGCGTGGGCAGCATCGCCATACAGATCCTGAAAAAAGTAGCAGGGATGCATGTCATTGCCACAGCCTCCCGGGAGGCATCCCGTCTACATTGTCTCGGATTGGGTGCCGACGATGTCATCAGCCATGCCGAACCCATCGCCCCGCAACTAACAGCGATCGGTGTTGCAGCGCTGGATGCCGTGCTGCACTGTTCCGAACCGGATGATAATATCGAAGAAATCATGCCGCTGATGGCCCCCTTTGGAAAAATAGTCTGCATACTGCCGGTCAATAAACCCATGGAGACCGGATCCCTATTCGCCCGTAGTGTCAGCCTTGTCTACGAACTCATGTTTACAAAAGGCCTCTTCTTGAAAGATCTCGCTCGGCAAGGAGAGATACTCGATAAGATCTCCAGTCTCGTGGAAGCCGGAACATTGAGGACCACCCTTCAGGAGCAATTTCCCTGGACAGTAGAAGGACTGCGGTCGGCTCATGCCCGGATCGACGGGCGTCAGGGATTGGGGAAGGCCGTCCTTTCCGTCATCCCCGACTGATCAGGCCCATGAATTGACAACCATCTTCTAAAGTCAGGCTGCAGAAACAGCGTCAATTCCGCCAGTGGTATGGGGATCTCGATCTGTCCCATTGCGTAAGGGCCGATCTCATAGGGTGTGTAGCTAAAGATGAGCGACTTCGATGTGAGATAAATGTTGTCCGTCACTTCTGTGATCCGGTTCTCGAAGAGCCCGTGTTCCTGCAGCGGAGCCCCGGCAGGGACCTCATATTTCCTGCGAAAATGCTTCTCCAGCAGGCCCGGCAAAGCCTTCAGGCCCGCGGGGGTGATGATGTCCTTCAACCCCGTCTTGCGCAGCTTCTGTAAGTCCCAGATCTCGTAAAGGGTCGCCCCATTTCCATGCGCCCCACCGGTGAACTGCCACTGCATGGAGGAGACGCACATATATGCTGTCGAACGATATTCGACCTGCACGACCTGCATCATTCCCCAGGAAAGGGAGGAACCCTGATCTTCCAACTCGGCGGCCGTCAGATCCTTGATCATGTCAAGATGCTCCTTGAAGAAGCCGTTTTGCTGCTTCAACATCAGGTCCGATGTACTGATGACCCGGTTCGTATCGCCACCCAGCATCAGCGCTATCCGCTGCTTCATGAAACGTTCCAACCGGCCTTCACCGACAGGCCATGCCACCTCTCCTTCGTATTCAACCCGGACGGCCGGACGCCCCTGCAGGGGTTTTGACGAATCCGACAGCGCATATACATTGAACGCAGGGGCAGATCTCATGGCATTCAGCGTCACCGGAAGGACCTTCTTCCCGCCGCCTGCATCCCATACACCACTCATGTTTCCGGACGGATCGAGGGTCAGCCGAAATACTTCCGGATCTTCCGAAAAATGCTCCAGACTGATGATCCCTGCTTTCGATTCGCCGGCAATCGACATTGGGATGCCAACCCTGTCATACGAGTAATTCCCCCGGTACGTCTGGCCCTGCGACTGCAATTGCATGGTGATCGGATAGTTGCCGATCTTTCCGGTGAATATCATCGACTGACCGGCTGCTCGACCCGTTTGAGCGAAGCCGCCGGTACTGAACGATGTCCATATTATCGAACAGATGAGGGGGATGTACCGACGGATGGTATGATGCTTGTTCATGTTCATGGTCTGATCAAAGGATCTGATAATACCTCGGCACCCGGCAATCCATGGTCGTGTTGGGTCGTCGTGTCCGTGTGTAGATCATGGATAACTCGAAGCTCCGTGGATTGACAGGTCCTTTGTTCTGCTTCGATATCGTAATGTCGTAACTCAATCCCACTTTCACATTATTGATGCGGAGTCCTGCATAGGGAAGGATCGCATCTCCTTCCCTGAACCAGGCGCCGGCAAAAAACATGCGGTGCAGGGATTCAGGTGAGATCGGAATGCCGACAGATCCACCCACTGCGAAATATCCCTGGACTGTCTGAATATGCTGTATGGCATGCAGATTCAGGAGGATGCGGTTCAGGGTGATGTGTTCCAGGTTCAGGCTGCCCACCGTTCTGGGCCGAAGTCGCTGGTTTGGATCTCCCAGAAAGGTTTGCTGCGGGCGGTTCACATCATAGACCGCCAATCCTGCATCGACATTGATGCGCTCAGCCTGGTAGGTGTATAGCAGCCCTGTTCCGACGCTGAGAAAAGGCCGCATGGACTGCAAACCAGGCTCACCGGTCGGGAGGGCTACGTCAAATCCGGCGCCGGAGAACTGCTCTCCGAACACAAGCCTTGTCTGGTCCAGACGCCGGTGTCCATAGGCGCCCTGAAAACCGAGTGCCATCCGGTGATGACGGTCGATCTGAAGATGATAAGCCAGGCTCCCGCTTCCATAGTTGCTTCGGAAGGCACCATTCAGCGACTGGTCGTTCATGAGACTGATGCCGGCGGCCAGGGTGTTCTCAAAATCCTCCCGTCCGATCAGTTTCACCTCTCCGGCGAATGATTGCGTCAGAAAAAGCGTCCCCGCGTTGCCCCACTGATGTCGCATGTTGCCCATGACCGACCAGTCGCCTGCCTGTGTGCCCACATTCGCCGGATTGATGAAATGCGGCGCCATGAAGAACTGAGAAAAATGCGGATCCTGTCCGCGTCCGGTCATCCGCAGGCCGCTGAGGATCGCTATGAATATTAATGTCCGGATCTTCATCTGACCAGCACGGTTTGTCCCCTGCGGCGGATGCGCTCGCCGTTGAAGGTGATCCCTTCCGCAATCCAAACGTAGGTTTCCAGGGGTTGTCGGTTGCCTTTGAAATATCCGTCCCATCGCTGTTTCGGATCACGCGTTTCGAACATCAGTTGCCCCCACCGGTTGAAGACCCAGAACCGGATCTCCCTCATGCCGGGGGTGAACACATCAAGATAATCATTATGCCCGTCGCCGTTCGGAGAGAAAGCGGAGGGGACGTAGATGTCTGAACTTTTGTAAACGATCACGTTCAGCGTATCCGTCATACTGCAACCTTCCCTGGAGTTGATGCGGATAAGGTAATCAGTATCGCGGTCGAAACGGAAAACAGGTTTCTGGATGCGGGGGTTATCCAACCCTGTGAACGGATTCCAGAGATAATCGGCCGCTCCGGGCCGGGCCTGCAGCGGGGTCGGGGTGTTGGCGATCGTCTTTACGGTCGGGTATCTCATACCCTGCGACTGTGTACCGGTCACCCGGATGGGCGTGGCCAGCGTATCCCGGCATCCAAACCCGCTGTAGGGCGTGAAGATCACCTGCGGCACTTCATCCCGCGAAAGCGCCGGATCCAGGGTCAGGTTCTGTCCGGCTCCCAGCTGTCGCGTGAAATCCCGGTTCCACCAGGTGTAGGAGGCGAAGCCGGGCGGACCTTTCAGCATCGTGACGGGTTTGCCGCCACAGGCTGTTTCGGCAGAGACCGGTGTCTGGCATTCCAGGACATCAACGTACGCATAGCCGAAATGTCCGCGCTTGGTGCAATCCGTGGTGATGAATTCGAGATACAACCGTTTGCCCGCATAGGCCGTCAGGTTCACATACAGGGTGCTCCATGGCTTGAATTTCACCGGCGCGAAATTGATGCCTCCCGGATACCGGGCGGTGGCAGAGTCGAGCTTCGCATGGATCGAGGTATCGAAGCCCGGCAAAGGATCGGAGGCAACAAATGTGTAATTGACACAGGAAAGAGTATCTCCACCCGGCTCGTACATCCGCATAATGAAGCGGGGTTGTTCTTCGAAAGTGTGCAGATTGTTGGGGTGGTTCGGATTCTCGAATACCACGGCATAGGCGATGTGCAGGGAGAAATCGCCCGACTGTGCGGGAACATCCACCACATACCGGATCGCGTCTGCCAGGGCATTGGGAAGTGAGTCCCTGGACGTCGGATCATTCCGGTCGCTGCCCAGACGCATGGCGTACCTGTTGCCGCCAAAGGGCGGATTAACGGGGAATTTTCCCCAGTAATCCACGGCGGGTGAAGCATTCCGGTCCATCAACTCCTGGCGCTGGGAGAAGTTGGTGTTCTGCGTCCAGGTGGCCTGGTC
>JAJTFQ010000045.1 GCA_021299955.1 Chitinophagaceae bacterium | reverse complement strand
CGAGGTGATTGAAGGCCATGCCCGTGATCAATGCCGCATCGGCCCCAACATCCTTCCACTTTAGTCTGGCATGCAGCAACCCACCGATCGAGTACAACGACGCGATGAGCATGAGTGCGGAAAATACCGATGCCGCCAGTTCTGAAAATGTCAGTGTATATATCATTTAGTTCCTTCCCTTCGTTAACTGTTACACGTAAATGCGATCATGAACACCCCTAATTCTTTGTCATCATTTCGACACGTTACCGATCAACCAACCGCGACTGCTGCCCGGACCATTTATCGGTGCAGACAAAGGGGCCGGAGGCGTAAAGTGATCGCTTCAACGAGATTCAAAGGATTGGAGGTTCAATGACGAATGATGCACATTTACCAATGAAGATCCTGAGTTGTGTATACAGGCGGAACGGATGGAATGGAAACTGATCCACGAACCGGATATCCGCATCGGTCATTCAAATGATATGGATCTTGCGTACCACAAATTAACTGAACCGCAAGCGGAGCAAACCAACACAGATCAGCGCAGTCCCGGACCAGTACAAACATTTCAGTGATCCGGTACTACCAGAACTATGTATGCATGTGCGAAAGATAAGGCAGGCAACATTAGCAGTCAACCCTACCTTGTATTTGAATGAACCGGCGTGTTTCCCTAAGGCATCGTCTGCCCTTAGTTCCCAGACCCCGGAGGAGCAGCCTGACCTTTACAGCTTCAGGTCCTCGATTATGTAGGATTCGCCCCGATCATCGGGATCTATACCCGGAATTATCCGATCCGCATGAAATGGAATGCCAGGTCAGTGATGCAAAGGCACTCGACAAGACGAGGTCATGACCATGGGGTTATGTCGTTCCGACATTGTTTGGGTAGCCGGTTAGACCGGTCACCGGAAAAACATGAAATTCCACACAGGCGTGCAGGTCATCACGTCATGACAGGATACACAGCTATCCCGCGCGCCTGCCAAGCACACGCCTGATCTCTGAAACCAGTCCATCCCTGGCTGGATCATGGCCGAGTTGCCAGAACATAATGCCGCCGAGCCGGTGATCAAGCACATACTTTGTCTTCAAGGCTATGGAACGCTTGTCGTCGAAAGTTGCATACACACCCTCTCCGGGATGGTAGGCGTAGGGCGCCTGCGCTATACTGTCCCAGTACTGACGGAAGCCCTGTGCCTCTGAGATTCGCGTCGGAAACTGATTATAGCCGATGAAATGGCGGAAAGTCCCCGACTGGTAGCGGCCATTCTGTTCCGGCGCGACACCCGTCCAGGTCCGGGCGTAAAATGCCGCGCCGATGATCATCTTCCGGGCAGGCACACCCATACCCAGGAGCCGCTGCACACAATTGTCCGTCGATTGCTTCTGCTGAGGCGTGCTGTACAACGCCGTGTGATGGCCGGTCACCTTCGAACCGCCACCTACCAGGTCGTATGTCATGAGATTCACATAGTCCACCAGCGGCATCACCGAAGCCCAGTCAACAGATTGGTCGATGAATCGGTCAAATCCGCCCGCCGCAAAGGTGATGATCTTACGACGCCCCAGCGTTTTACGGAGTGCAAGCACCAGTTCGGTGAAATTCGCTTTGTCTTCCGGAGCGTATCGATGCCCCTCAAAGCCTGAAATGGTCGGATACTCCCAGTCAAGATCGATACCATCAGACCCAAAATGATCTGTCAGCTCCTTTACGGAACGCGCAAAGGCCTCCCGTCCCTTCGATGTGGAGAAGACATCAGAACAGGGGGCGCAACCACCCCATCCGCCCAGCGACAAGAGCACCTTCAGCTTTGGATTGCGCTGCTTCATCGCCACCATCTTTTCGATAATCAGGGTGTCCCTGGCTCCGCGGAGATGCAACACATCTCCCTTTAACCGGCCAAAACAGTAAATGATGTGGGTATAATCCCGTGGATCATAGGCGTCCAGTGCTTCCGGACTGCCGGAGTAGTAGGCGATGACGGCCTTTCGATTCGACTGTGCGGCAGACACTAACGGTAACGAACACACGAAAATCAACAGCGAAAGGAGGCTGCGCTTCATAAATAATTGTTTTGTGCCTACAATTTAAATGAAAAAACCTTCCCTGTCACATCAACCGGCAACGGATCCCCATGAAGAAGGTTCGGGGCGTTCCCGGTCCGTACACATAATTGCTGTCACGGTGCGGGCCCCGATCAGCATCCCGCTGACGGGCATCGGTCAGATTTCGGATCCCGATGAATGTTTCCAGCTGGATGGCATCCCCCCGGAATTTATCGGTTCGGGAAAGCCTTACATGATGCTCCAGGAAACAAGGTGTATCGATAAGCCGGTCTTGAACAATCCCTTCTCCCCCCGCCAGGTGCAATACTTTCATCGACCCGGTCAGGACCTGGCTGATGCCCAGTTTCCATCGACCGAAGGGAGAAAGATCAAACCGGCTAAACCCATACCAATCAGGCGTCCGCAGAAACTGCCTTTCCTTCGCGAGTCCCGGCGCCGGCTCCACCGGTTCGTCCAGCAGACTCCGCTGCGCTGTAGCCCCGGCCTCCCATTCAATCTTCCGGTTGAAGTTGACCCTGCATTCCGCGTTGATGCCAAATACCGACGCCCCGGATCCATTTCTTTTTTCAAACACCTCCCCCACTGCATCCCGGCCGATATTTACGGTATTGAACACATCCCGCAAACGCGTACGAAAGAGATCGAAGGTATAGCCGAAGATCCTGTACTCATTGGCATGATCAGCATCATAAGAAACACTGAAACTACGGCCACGCTCAGGCCTCAGGCCGGTTGCCAGAAAAGCCCGGGAGACGCCACCTCCGGCAAAGGCCATGTGAAGGTCGGCGTCAAAGGCCTGAGGTGCGCGGAATCCCTCGCCGTAGGAGATCCGAATCCTTCCGGTACCGCCGGTTTTCCAGAGCAGGGAGAGTCGTGGCGAAACAGGCATCCGGCCCGGCAGCCGACTATGGAGATCCGCCCGTACGCCGGTTAGTACTGACAAAGAAGGCCTCAATTCCCAATCACTCTGCAGGAAGACGCCCAGATCCCGAACCTGCTGATTCACCTCATATCCATAGGCAGGTATACTGTCGTGTACCCGCTCCTGTAAAAACTCCACCCCGGCAGTCAGCCAGTGTCGCCCCTTTCCTTCCCTATGCAGCCGACGATCGAACTGTAAGCCCGACTGAACAGTCTGTGACAAAGATTCGCCGAAGGGCAAGGCCTGCAAATACTTCCACCGCTCCCTCGGATCATCCGGCATCACGCCCGTGAAATGTTCACGCCCCAGACGCTGCCAGCCCACATAGCCCTGCAGCCGCGACCATCCATCCGAAGAATACCACTGCCCCGAGAAAGTACCCATCCAGGTCCGGTGATCGCGTTCCTCCGCCTGTGCCGCTGTTTCCAGCCCCCTGGCCTTCATATCACCCCCGTATCGATGCTCTCCCATGCGGGTGAGCGACAGATCAAAGGACAGCCTGGCGGACGGCTTCCACCAGCCAGCGGCAGACAACAAATCACTGCGCAGCTTGGGCATCTCCGAAAATCCGTCACCCTGGGCATCCCAGGCTTCCCGCCGTCGATGGTCGTAAGTCAGCGAAACACCTGCCTTTCGGCTACGGCCCAGGATGGATGCGATCGCCCCGGCCCTGAATTCATTCGAACCTCCTCCGATCCTTTGATGCTGAGCATGCAGGGTCAACGCATTCCGATCCGGCACCCGGGTGATGACATTCACGGTACCACCTATTGCAGATGTGCCATACAAAGAACTACCTCCGCCCCGGACCACCTCGATCTTTTCGATCCATTCAGCCGGGATCTGCTCCAGCCCGTAAAGACTCATAAGACCGGAGAACAAAGGCCGACCATTGATCAGGATCTGCGAATATCCACCTGCCAACCCATTCATTCTGAGCTGGCTGTACTGACAGGTCTGACAATTGACTTCTACCCGAAGCCCAGGCTGAAATGACAGGGCATCCGACAGGGCACAGACCGGCAAGGATGCGATGGACCGGCGATCCAGTACGCTCGATAGCACGGGGGCATCCTTTTTCCGCCGAAGGGTGCGTGTGGCCGTCACCACGACCTCCTGCATCAGACGATCCCAGACCGAATCAGACCCAGCGGAAACCACCGCGGATTGGGCAAGCAGATCCGGTGCCGCAAGCATCAGCAACAGGAAAACAAAGATGACAGGCTTGCCTATTTTCATCGAACAAACATACAAAACATATTTTATTAGGGTAGTCTAACTTTTTTTATTCAGATTCTGCGCTTTGATGTTTAGCTTGCCTGCATGTTCACCGCAACGGAAGAGAATTACCTCAAGGCCCTGTTCCGGCTGGGCGCCCTGTCTGAAGGGGGAAAGGGACCGGCCGGCACGAATGAACTCGCCCTGGAACTGGACATCCGCCCGGCTACGGTGAACGGAATGCTGAAAAAACTGCGGGAAAAAGGACTGGTGGAGCAACGGCGATATGGCAAGATCCTGCTGACAGAGGCCGGTCGCCTGCATGCGGTGGAAGTCATCCGTAAACACCGGCTCTGGGAAACCTTTCTGTACGAGAAACTCCATTTCACCTGGGATGAAGTACATGATGTGGCCGAGCAGTTGGAACATATCCGATCTGTGCATCTGACAGACCGGCTGGAAGAATTCCTCGGGTATCCCAGCGTGGATCCGCACGGAGATCCGATCCCTGACAAAGAAGGTCGCATGCCCCCTGAAGTCCGCCGCACCCTGGCGGAAAGCGAAGAAGGACATGCCGGAAGGATCGTCGGCGTATGCGACAACAGCGCGGAATTTCTGCAGTACCTGGATCGGCTCGGACTGTCCCTGGGACTGCGGCTGACCATCACCCGCCACATCCCCTTCGACGGTTCCGTGGAACTCGAATCAGCCGGCATACGCATGATCATCACCCGAAAGGTAGCGGAGAACCTGTTGGTCGACTGACCCCCGTTTCAGTTCAATGACAATAAGCCGCCAGGCATTCCGGCTCTGTGGCGAACGGACCAACGGTAGCGCATAACCGAAGTTTTCCAGAGGGCGTCCGGACCATGCAGTCCCAACGCCCGTCGGTACGCTGCCTTGGAATGCAGGCAGGCCAGGTTTCCGTCAACAGCAGTACCCCCTGCTTCCGGCGGCGGGAGCGGAGGATGGCCCGCCTCAACGCCGAAACTGACTGGCCGATCGATCGTGAAGATCTAAACCCCATGACATAGTTATTTTAGACTTGGAACATGCATCATTCGGAAGTTACCGAAGATTCAGCGTTCTGGTTGCGTTCGGATGAACCGCAGCATTGATGAATCCTGAAAGATCTCCGGAATACTGAACATCACGCCCTTGTCGGCCCCGATCTGCGAGGGAGAACGCCGAAAGATACGAACCACGCGAAAACTATCCAGGGATGCGATGTCTTCGATCCGGTCGGTCACAAACCGGACGGACTGCTTGCGGAGTTGCCTGTTCGTTCCGTGCAGGATGATACTCTTCGTTCGGCGATCTTCGTTCTCCCTCCGGTCGTAGATCCATCTTCCCGGACCACCGTCCCTGTCAGCCCGGTGCCGAAGGGTCTTGTAAAATAGCAGTTCCCCCGCATTCCAGGTACCTATCCATGCCGGACCCAGCTTCAGACAATGGTCTGCGGCATCGAACATGGCCGGCATGAAAACGGCCAGCTCTCCCGACTTTTCACCCATAACGGCCATGTATAACCGAAATTGATGTCCCTCCATGGGCTCAATGCCATCTCCATCCGGATGGTCCTGATTCAGGATGGTCTCTTCCACCAGGTTATTGCGCAATTGTGACGCCTCTTTCAGCACACACTGATACATCCGCATGGTGGTGTAAGCCGTATCCTCCGGATCCACGGTGGCATTGAGTGTGTCATGTTGCAGATTGCCTTTGAATCCCCGGGCCGCAACGGCCAGTCGCTTCACATAGTCGATGTCGACCGTGTCATCCGTGAAGGCGATACCGGGCAGCTTACAGCCAGGCAACAGACACCATATCATGATCAACAGAAGGATGATTTTCATTTCAACGCAGATTGTAGATTGACACCCGCTCCGATGAAGAACCGGTTGGCATCATGGTTCGGATGGAAGGGATAACCGCCCTTCAGGTGAATGATATCCTGCAGGCCAAAATATCGTCTGGTGCTTGCATCATAGAGTGACCCTACCACGCCCATGTCGATCGCCAGGCCAGGGTCAAGCCCGATGCGCAGATGATATTGAGATGTGTTTTGGTCTCGGCGCATTCCGCGTCCGTCAGGCCCGTACTGCGGAAGATGGATACCGAGGAGTCCGGAGAGTTCATAGAGGAGAGGTTGATAGCCTGTGAACTGATCGAAGCCTGCTACGATGCGGTTGAAGCCGCGGTCATCATGCACAAAGATCGAGCCGCCGCCCGTCCAGAATCTGTCGAAACCATCCGCAAGCATGAGGGCCTGGAACGGAGGTCCGTCGTTGTAATAGTTCAGCGATACCCGATCTGTCACGATCGTCATGGCCCCCTGCATCTGATTCCGGCGGTGGTTGTTGAAGATCGCATTGGTGGAAAGTACCAGGCCGTATCTGCGATCAAGGACCAGATTGTAGTAATCACCGGTGTGCAGGGTCCGGATCTGCCGGGGATAAGGATCGTTCGGTCCGCCCACCCAACCGAAGGAGAATGTATGACTGAAATCCACCTGCAGATCGCCAACAAGCGGATTCATGCTCGACCCGATCGTGCGGGTGTAGACACTTAGCGCAGGACCATAATGCAGCAACAGATGGTCCTTCCAGGTGCCGGTGACGCTGACAGAGGCGAACATGCGCAGTCCCGGAAAACGCTGTGCGGCAGAACGATGCAACAGGAAATTGGCACCGATACCGGCATGAATGCCCGTGGACCAGGGTGACTGGCTTCGGAGGCCGGTCGCCGTCAGGATGCCGCAAAACAGGAGCAGAAGCAGGTGCCGCATGATGTCTGAATGAGGGGGTTGGATGTCATACGGCACGGAAGGGTCATGAAATTTACGTTTTTTTCTTGGTAGCAAGAGGCCTTCCGGGCATGTGGGATCGGACGCCACGTACTTTTCAAGATTCACACATTCTGCCTCATCGAGGGTTACTGCACGACCGGCACCACTGCGGGGGCTTAATTTTGTTTCCGCTCTGTCATCCAATATCCCCCGGAACCATACCAAGCTTACCTGTTAAAACCTATATCATGGACCTGGTGGATCGTGACGCCTATCTGAAAGAGAACGAGGCCTGGGAGGATCTTATCCGTCGCCAGCGTGCAGACCTGAATGTGTTATTTACCAGTATGGGGCAGTTCGTACAGAACCGTCGGCTTTCGGACGAAGAACGGGAGTGTCGTGTTGAATGTTTCCGGAGCGCCCTCAGGGAACTGGAGGAGAAAATGAGCCGGGTCGAACGGGCCATCACCCTGCAGGTGAGCTATCTGTCGGAAAAGTTGAACGACCGTCAGCAGGACTTCCCCCACCGGTCGCTTCGACGTCAGGAGCGTCTGCGCGATCGTATTCGCTGCGTGGAACGAAAATTCTTCTTGCTTAAATCCGAATGGATGACCTGGCTTTGGTCGACCCCCTGATGCGGAGGGACCATCCGATCTTTTCACTGATCACCACAACCTACCGCCATGCTCCCCGAAGACGCGCTGAATCCCGAAGCCGAAAGATATCCCGGTGGATATGTACCCTCGCCCTTACCGCCTGCGGCTGCGGCAGCCGGTGAGCCCGCAAGCCTGGGGGAAAGACATCCGGTGAATCTGTCGGAATGGGAGGATCGCTTCGTACTGGAAATGTCGGTACCGGGGGCATGCGCCTCAGACTTCTTCGTGAGGGTGGACGGAAAAGGGCTGCTGATCGGGCGGGTGCCGGTGACCGACAAAGCGCCCTGTGCCACGCGTCTTTGCCGGCATGAATTCGACACCAACCCCTTCAGGCGTTACATTCCCCTGCCTGAAGGGGTTGATCCGGAGCGCATCAGCGCCGCTTACACGAACGGCATCCTGAGGCTGCAGATGCCGAAAGGTATGGCTGGCCGAGACTGTGGCGTTTTGGAGGTGCCGGTATACTAATTTAGTTTGCGAGGTAATTGGCGTACAGCCAAAAAGGTCAACCCGCCACCCAAACCCAGCATGACACCGACCGCTGCGAGTCCGGCGCCGATCCCATAATGGGTCCTCAGCCAGCCGAAGATTTCCGGGCTGGCATATCCTCCCAGATTTCCGATGGAATTGATGAAGGCGATGCCGGCTGCCATGGCTGCACCGGACAATAAGGCGGAGGGCACCGCCCAAAACGTCGAAACCACAGACATGACCGACATGGTACCTATTGAAAGCATCAGCATTGTCACCCATGGCAGGTGAGAAAAGATCCCGGCGAGGATAAAGGCGGCAGCACCGGTCCAGGCGGCCAGCGAAAGATGCATGCGCCGTTCCCCTGTGCGGTCGGAATGGCGGCCAAAGATCACCATCGCCACGGCCGCTGCCACCCATGGGATCGCCGTCAACCATCCGATCTGAAGAGGATCCCTGGTAATGGTGGAGGAAATGATCTGCGGCATCCAGAAAGAAACCCCGTAAAGTCCTATGGTGAAACAGAAATAGATCAGACAACAGACCCATACCAGGGGAGACTTCAGGGCCGACATCGCCCCGGTTGCATCCCTCACATCCGCTGGTTTTTGGGCTTCGTCGCGCGCCAGATCACTCAGCAGGACCGCCCTATCACCATCCGTCAACCAATGCGCACGGGCGGGTCTGTCTGTTAACAGCCAAGGAAGCAACAGGCCCATCAGGATACTTGGGACACCTTCGATCAAAAAAAGCCATTGCCAGGGCTTGACCATGGACCAGTCCCCGGCTTTAGAAAGGATCCATCCGGAAACAGGCGACCCGAAAATTCCGGCAAAGGCCACGGCCGTCATGAACATCGCAACGATGCGGGCCCGGTAGTTTGCAGGAAACCAGTATGTCAGATACAACAGGATGCCGGGAAAGAAACCGGCCTCGGTGATCCCCAGCAGGAATCGGAGCAGATAGAAACTGGTGGTCCCATCACTCAAAGCCAGCATTGAAGAAACGATCCCCCAACTGATCATGATCCGGGTCATCCAGATCCTGGCACCGACCCGGTGCAGGATAATGTTGGCCGGCACTTCGAAGAGCATGTAACCAATGAAAAATATCCCGGAGCCCGTCGCAAAAACGGCATCCGAAAACCAGGGCTCATCTTTCATTCCGAGTTTGGCGAAACCTACATTCACCCGGTCGAGATAGGCCAGGATATAGGAAATGAAAAGCACCGGTAGCAGACGCCACATCACCTTCCGGTAGACGGCGTCTGCCGATGAGACCGCGCTATGTGGCTGACCGGCTACCATACGTTGCGGGGACAGCGCTCCTCCATCCGGCTGCCGATCATGAAGCCCACCAGCACCTCATGGGTTCCCTTCGAGAACAGATTGAGACGGGAAATGGTATGATCATAAGCGTATCCGATGTTGAGGCGGTTGGAGATATTGATGCCCGCCAGACCGGCAAAACCATCCTCGATCCGATAGGATCCCCCCAGCCAGAAGATATCTCGGTACTGGAACTTGACATTGGCCTCGATCGAAGGCGGAAGCGAAGTGATGGACTTCATCATCACAGAAGGCACCAGGTTCCAGTCCTCCCCGAGCAGGGTCCGAAAACCGGCGGTGGCGAAGAGGTGAGGCACGAGTCGCCCCGGGGCAGGTGACACCTTCCCATCCGCGAATGAGAGCCGCTCCGGTACCACCTGCTGTACCGACAACCCGGCAAAGAATGTTGCGGAATAGAGGTAAAGTCCGGCACTCAGATCCGGCTTGATGCGGTTTAGGACACCGCTGCCCGCCACCGCAGGATCGATGTTGAAACTGCCAAAATCAAGCCTCGACGCATTCAGGGCAACCCGGTTGATTCCCGCCCCGAAACCCGCCGACAGGTTCATCCTCGAAGTCAGTCCGATGTGATAGGCATAGGTCAGACTGGCGGAGAAACGCTGCAATGGGCCGGTCCGGTCATTTACGACCTGCGCACCGATCCCGTGATGCGGTTCGGCCGCCAGGTAGTCGACCCAGTATTGCCGCCCCCGCGGATTCACGCCCGGCCCTGAAAATGAGGTTGACGTAGTTCGGAGGTCCTTTTTGCCCAACGGGGCATGGATCGTGAAGTAGGTCGTTACCGGCGCGTCCTGCACCCCCACCCACTGATGGCGGTGGCTGGCCCGGATATCCGTGTAATTTTCAATACCCGAGATCGCCGGATTCAATATGTACTGGTTCAGCACATACTGGGTATAATGCGGACGCTGCTGTGCCCCGGAAAAGGCAGACCAAAGCAATCCCGTCAACAGCAAAACCTTCTTCCTGGTCATCGGCAGCGTCCGTTGATACATGATCCGATCATCGTTGCAGCACTTTGAATTCGATCCGGCGGTTGACCTTACGACCATCCGGAAGGTCTGAGCCGTCGGTCGCCGAGCTGTTCGGCACCAGTGGCTGAGATTCTCCGTAGCCTTTGGCCACAAGCTGCAGGGGTTTGGCACCCTTGCTGATCAGGTAGTTGACAACTTCCTGTGCCCTGCGTTCAGACAACCGCTGGTTGTATTTCGCCCCACCTTTGCTGTCTGTGTGACCGGCGATCTCCAGTATCGTGGTCGGATTGGCAACCAGCTTCTCGGCGAGCTTGTCGAGATAAGCCATGGAACTGTCCAGGATCCGATACTTATCAAAGTCAAAATTGATATTATCCAGCGTTTCGATGGTGCCAACGGGCGGCGGGAATGTCTGCACCGGCTTCAGGCAAAGGAGTGGGGCCTGCAATCTGACGACATCCTCACCCGGCGCCTTCACGCTGATCGAATTCTCCTCAAATCCTTCCGCCCTGGCCTGGATACTTACTGGCGCAAACTCATCGAAGAGGAAGGCATAGGCCCCATCCGCTCCGGTGGTGACGGTCTTGCCCGCGATGGTCACGCTGGCACCGCTCACCGGCTGGTTGTCAGCGCAGGAGACAACTACACCCGAGAGTCGGTTGGGCTCGATGGTCTTTTGGAGATAGAAGGTCTCCAGGCAGCAATCTGCCGCCCGGTCGGAACTGAATAACGCCTCGGCCATCAGATGCCGGCTGGCGCTGCGGCTGACGAAGTAGATATCATCCTTTGACGAGTTGACGGGATATCCAAGGTTGACCGGTGCGGACCATGACTTTCCTACCGACTTTGTTTGGAACAGATCGAAACCGCCCATACCAACCCGGCCGTTCGTACTGAACACCAGGCTTCCGCTGGGATCGTGATAGGCCGGGGCATGTTCGTCGGAATTGGAATTCACCGGATTGCCCAGGTTCACCGCGTCGCCCAGATTTCCGCGGGCATCCACGCTAACGACCCAGATATCGAAACCTCCCTGGCCGCCGGGCCGGTCACTGCTGAAGAACAGCCGGCCATTGGCCGCATCCAGGAAAGGCTGTTGTGCACTGTAGCCATCAACGTTGACGGAAGTCCCGAGGGCCGCGGGTGCTTCCCATCCTTGCGCACCACGGGTTGACCGGAATATGGTCGCTGATTTCTTCCCGTCTTTCACCGTCCAGCGTGTAAAATAGATCGATCGACCATCCGGAGCAACACTGGCAACACCCTGCTGGCTGGTGACATCCGCCGGGAGGCCGGCGTCCTTCACTTCACCGATGCTACCGTTCGTGTAGACGCCCTGATAGACCCGATTGGAAAATCTGGCACCCTTCCAGTTGCTGTCGATGCGGGTCGATGTGAAAAACACCTCGCTGCCCTGACCAAAGGATGGTGCGTAGTTGGCACCGCCTGCGTTCACGGTTTCATCGAAGCGATCCACCTTGAAAAGACGCAGGTCAGAACGATTCAGCTGTTCCTGTATGAATTTCAAATTCTCGATCTCCCGCCTGGCGCTGGCAGAAAAATCGTCCTGCTGAGGATAAGCCGACAGAAAGGCATTGAATGCCGTTTCTGCTTCCGGATACTTTGCCAACGCCCGGAGCTGAGCGGCCTGGTGATACTTAGCCAGGGGAAAGGCCGCTGCATCGTTGACCAGCACCTGCTCGTAAGCATCCAGTGCCTTTTGGGGAAAGTTCAGCCCGCGATAGCATTCGGCCAGATTGTAACGGGCCTGGGCGGTGGAACTGACAGCGGTTTTGGCCGATTTGCCCGCTTTGGTCTGTATGGTATAAGGATTGTAGGCGGCACCACCACCCTTTCCCTTGACCGATGCCAGATGCTTCTCGTAGTATTCCGCAGCGGATGCGAGTTGTTGCTTTTTGTAATAGGCATCCGCAGCCTTGAGATAGTCGAAAGCGAACTGTGCATGGGCGGCGATGCTCAGGGCGCCGATGCTCAGGGTTAACATTATCTTTTTCATCTTATCTTGATTGGTGATGATCATGACTGCAAGTTGGGGTCAGGTTCAGAGCCGTGGGCACACAAAATCGATCTCCGGTGTCTTCGCGCTTTTGCGCCCGATGATGGTCAGGGAGATCTCAAAACTATTGGTACCCTTGACGATACGGCCCAGGTCGGAGGTGTTGATGTCATAGCTCGCACTCAACATCATGTTGTTGTAAGTGAAGCCCACAAATGGAGAGGCGGCGTCATTGAACCGGTAGTTCGCGCCGAGCATGAAGTCGGTTACCGCACTCAACCTCGAAGCCACATAGGCTCCAAGCATTGTTTCACGGGCAGATCCCTGCATCATGTACAGCGCATTGGGCACCAGGCTGGTGCGATCATTCAGGTTGATCCGCAGGCCCGCATGGGCGGTCACCCGCATGGGTAGTTTCGGGTTGTTGAAGGAGTGGAATTTATCGGTCGGGCGGGTGATGTGCGCGGCAGACAATCCGGCAAAGAAATTGGTCTTCTTACCCGGTTGTGCATCAAAATACAGTATGCCCACACCGGCATCAAAGACGGCGTTGGTCCGGGCATTCAGCACGTCAGAAGTCGGATTCGAAGCCGAGTATCCCAACACCGGGTTCCACTGATCGCCGAAGCTCAGCTTGTCGGGATCGAAGCGGCGCTGGATCAGTCCGAACTGCATGCCGAAAACGATCCGCTTCTGTTCATTTGGACCAAACCGAACCCCCGTATAGGCGAAGTTGCCATAGGCCGTAGTATATGAATATCCCCCATCACCGGCCGTCTGCCGTAGCACACTCGCCCCGTAATTGAGGTTCTTCTCGGTAGTGAAATCCGCGGATGCTCCGGTCGTCCGATATGGGATACTGACATTCCCCCACTGGTTCCGGTTGATGCCGGAAACCCGGTAAGTTCCGTCGAAGGCGCCGGTCAGCGCCGGGTTCAGCCAGGATGGATACACGTAGTATTGCGTGAAATGGGGATCCACCTGCGCATGCGTGCTGACCGCCGTGACGCTGAGCGCCAGGAGGACCGCTCCAAACCTGCATGCTTTCGACAGTTGAGTGAATGTGCTCATGTTGACTGGTTTAGCGTATGATGGTGATGGAACCGTTCAGCGGACTGAAGCCGTTCCTGAGTTCAATGATATAATAATAGACCCCGACCGGCAGGTCCTTGCCGTTGGCTCTGCCGTCCCAAGGCGTGGAATATCCCTTGATACTATATACCAGCTGGCCGTAGCGGTTGAATACCTGCAGCGAGCTGCCGGGATAATCTGAAATATGCTCAATGTTCCAGGTATCGTGCACACCGTCTCCGTTGGGAGAGAAGGCATTGGGTACCTTGACGGGCTTGAGGATCCTGAGGGTGAGGGTGTCCGAAGCCGTGCAGTTATTCTGGCCAATCGCCGTCAGTCGATAGATCTGGTCTTGAGATGCAGTGACCGAAGCACGCAGCAGGCTGGCCGGACTCAGGTCCGGAGCGGGCGACCAGGCGAACCGGAGGGTCGTATCATTGACCTTCGGTTGGAAAGTCACACGCGTTCCCTGCTGAACGACAAACGAGGGGCCTGCATCCACCACCGGCTGCAGGAATACCCGCACCGTGTCGCGGACCGGATCGGAGACGCAGCCTCCGGCATTTGTTGCAGAGAGGGAGACAACATAGGTGCCGGGCAGGCTGTATCGCTTCACCGGATTTCGGCTGGCAGAGACGGTGCCATCGCCGAATGTCCATGCCCAGCCGGTGATCGTGCTGCCGGCATCGGTGCTGCGATCCGAGAAGCGGGTATCCACACCCTGACAGATATTGCGGGCGTCAACAGATAAAGCGGCGACAGGCTTGCCAAAGAAGGCGCCGAATGATTGGCGTGCTGAATCCACGCAACCCTTTCCGGAAGTCGCCGTCAGTTTCACTGAGTAGGTACCGATCGTGCTGTAGATCCGCGAGCCATTGACGGTGGTGGAAGTGGGACTGCCATCGCCGAAATCCCAGACATACGAAAGCCCGGAATTATCCCCAACGGTGGATGTATTGGTGAATACGGCAGGGTTACCCGGGAAACAAACGGAAGTGGGTGGGGTGAAGGATACTTTAGGGGTGGGGCTGACCAGGACCATCTGTTCGGCGGGCAGGCTCACACAGCCCAGCAGACTTTTCGTGACCAGGGTGATCTTGTATGAACCCGCTGCGGCATACACATGGTTGAACGCATTGCCATTGGTGGATGACGGGGTGTTGCCATCAGCGAGATCCCACTGCCAGTTGGCGATGGCCCCGGACGGGATCGTAGCGTTATTGGTAATGGTTACCTGCTTACCGGCGCATACACCCGCGGTGACGGAGAACGAGGAAACCGGTCGTGGGTATACTTCTACGGTTTGAGCAATGGAATCCGTGCAACCAC
>JAJTFQ010000044.1 GCA_021299955.1 Chitinophagaceae bacterium | reverse complement strand
CCGGTATGCCCAGCTGTTTGGCGATGCCGATGGCTACCAGGCTGTTCTCCACATTGTGGCGACCGCCCATATTGAGCGTCACATCGGAAAGGGTCCACCCCCGGCCGTGCACGTCGTAATGATATGCCCCGTCCCGGGGGACAGGGCCAGAGGCATGGATGTCCGCACCCTTGTCCTCCAAGGAATATGTTGTGACAGGACCCTGGAGGTCCCGCAGTCTGTGCAGCTGATGATGGGCGAAAAGCATGCCCCCGGGTCTGACACGGCGGGAGAAGTCGATGAAGGCATCCTCCATGGCTTCCGCAGTTCCGTAAATGTCGAGGTGATCCGGGTCCATCGCAGATATGGCAGCGATATCCGGACTGAGTTTGAGGAAGCTCCGGTCGAATTCATCGGCCTCGATGACGGAGGTCCGGCGTTCATGGGCCCAGAAGTTGGTGTCGTAGTTGGAGGAGATGCCACCCAGGAAGGCGTTGCATCCATATCCTGCATGACGCAGCAGGTGAGCGGTCATGGTCGAGATGGTGGTCTTTCCGTGCGTACCGGCGATGCATATATTTTCGGTGCCTTCGCTGATGATGCCGAGGACATCGCTGCGTTTGAGCATCTCCGTTCCATGGTCTCTGAAGTGCCGGTAGATGAGATTGGTCTGAGGGATGGCGGGCGTGTAGATCACGAGGTCCGGCTGATCAGGGATGCCTTCCGTTTCCTCGCGGTATACGATCTGCATGCCGGCTGCTTCAAGCGTGCGGGTCAGTTGGGTAGGCGTACGATCATATCCCGCCACGGTACAACCGCGGGACAGGAAATAGCGGGCCAGGGCGCTCATGCCGATGCCGCCAATGCCGATGAAATAGACCGTCCTTATGTCATCCAGCCTGATCATGCTGCCGTATCCTTTTTCAACCATTCCAAAACGATGCCCGCTACTGCGGTGGCGGCGCCCCTTCGGGCCATGGCGCCTGCTTTTTCTGACATATCCTTTCTGGTCGCCTCGTCGGAGACCAGTTCAAGCATTTCTTCTACCAGGCGATCCTGTGCCTCCGCATCCGCAACGAGGCGGGCTGCTCCGCGATCGGCCAGGATGCGGGCATTGGCCGTCTGGTGGTCTTCCGCTGCAAGCGGATAAGGAACAAACACAGCGGCCTTGCCGGTCACGGCGATTTCCGCGACGGACATTGCACCTGCTCTAGACACCACCAGGTCTGCGGCCGCGAATGCAAACTGCATTTCACGTATGAAGGGGCCTGTCCACATGCCCGAGTAACCGCTCACGGCCTCTTCTGCCTGCTTGACGTATGACCTGCCGGTCTGCCAAATGACTTGCACCTGCCGCTCAGTACATTTAGGCATGCCTGCAGCGATGGCATCATTGATGCTTTTCGCGCCCAGGCTGCCGCCGATGACCAGCACCACGGGTCGGTCTTCACGCAACCCGAAGAATCGGATACCTTCCGATCTGGCAGGCAGTGGCTCTTCCAGGACCTGACGTACCGGGTTTCCGGTGATCCTTATGCGATCGGCGGGGAAAAATCTTTCCATGCCTTCATGGGCGACGCAGACGGCGCTGGCCTGACGTCCAAGGAGGATATTTGATCTGCCTGCAAAGGCGTTGCTTTCGTGGAGGATAGTTGGGATACGCTTCGACTGTGCGTATCGCAGCACAGGGAAGCTGGAATATCCGCCGACACCGATGACGGCATGGGGTCTGAATTCAGAAAAGATCGAACGCACCTGCCAGAAGCTCTTGAGCAATCGCCAGGGCAGCGCCAGATTTTTCCAGAAATGCTTCCGGTCCATGCCCGCGATGTCCAGACCAATGATCCGGAATCCTGCTTCGGGCACCTTTTCCATTTCCATCCGGCCCCGTGCGCCCACGAACAGGAACCTGGCATCGGGCGCCATATCCCGGAGGGCATGGGCAATGGCCAGCGCCGGGAAGATATGTCCCCCGGTACCACCTCCCGCTATGATGAACCTACGCTCCGCCATGCTCTGTGGTTTTTCCGGAGGCGGCCAAACCTTCCTCCTGTTCAACATGTCTTGATACGCTGAGGATGATCCCGATCGCACAGCAGGTAAAAAATATGGAGGTGCCGCCCATACTCATCAGGGGAAGGGTGACGCCTGTAACCGGCAGAATATTGACATTGACGGCCATATTCACCATCGCCTGCACCGCCAGCGTAAATCCCAGTCCCATGGATAGGAATGCTCCGAATGCGTAGGGACATCTTCTGAAGATCCGGATGCATCGAAACAGGAACAGCAGATACAAGAAAGTGAGAACGGCACCGCCCGCCAATCCATATTCCTCGATGGTGATGGCGAAAATGAAATCCGAATACGGATGCGGGAGGAAGTTCCTGGCCTGGCTGTTTCCGGGGCCCATGCCGATCCAGCCGCCCTTGGCGATGGCGATCTTGGCCTGCTGGACCTGATAGGAAGCATCCTGGCTCTCGGCATACATGAATTCCTGAATGCGGCGCACCCATGTTTCCACGCGACCCTTCTGCAGCGATACGGGCAGTTCGACCTGTTCCTCACCCGGTGCACTCCGGTATGCGGATGCGATGGCCACCAGTATACCAAGCGGGATGGCCAGCACCATGATGGTGAGCAGGATATGGGTGAAGCGTGCCCGTCCGATGAACATGAGCATCATACAGGATGCACCCACCAGCAGAGCTGTGGAGAGATTGGCGGGGGCGATGAGGAGGCATACCAGTGCCACCGGCCACAACAGCTGAAGATACCCTTTCCGCAGATCGTGGATGACGGACTGCTTTCGGCTCAGCTGCCGGCTGAGGAACATGAACAAGGCCAGTTTGGCCATGTCCGATGTCTGAAAGGTCATGTTGACAATGGGCAGTTTGATCCATCGGCTGGCGTCGTTGATGCGGGAGCCAAAGAAGAGGGTATAGAGCAGCAGTGGAACAGAGGCCCAGAAAAGCCAGAGGGCAGCCTTCGAGTAGTGCTTGTAATTGAGTCGATGCAGCAGATAAATCCCCATCAGACCGATGAGGATATAACCGACCTGCTTGATGAGGTAGGACTCCGTTGATGTGGACATTTTATACGCGAGGGTGCCGGTGCTGCTGTACACGACCAGCATGCTCCACAGCGAAAGGATAAGCACGGCGGCCCAGATGATCTTATCACCATAGGTTTCCAGCCGCCATTTCCGCTGCGCTCCCGTTCGTATGTCGATGCCTCCGTTCATTATGAGTGTTCGCGTGTTTTTCGTGTGTAGCTTTTTGATCAGAGTGCCTTGACGGCATCCTTGAACTGATGACCGCGGTCTTCGTAGTTCCGGAAGAGGTCGAAACTGGCGCATGCGGGACTGAGGAGGACGATGTCTCCCTTCTCCGCGAGGCTGAAGGCCTGGTGCACGGCCGAAGCGGCGCTGTCGGCGTCAGTGATCCTGGGTACGATTTCTCCGAATGCCTTGTGCAGTTTGCTGTTATCGCGGCCCATGCACACGATGGCCCTCACCTTTTCCTTCACGAGTTCCGTGATCAGGCTGTAATCATTCCCTTTATCTACTCCGCCGAGGATGAGGACCACGGGTCGGGTCATACTTTCCAGCGCAAACCAGGTGCTGTTCACGTTGGTTGCCTTACTGTCGTTGATAAATTCCACACCGCGCACGCTGGCCACCTTTTCCATCCGATGTTCGAGGCTTTCGAAGGTGGTGACGGCTTCACGGATCTTTTCCTTTCGTATATCCATCACGGAAGCGGCGAGGCAGGCAGCCATTGTATTGTACTGGTTATGTCTGCCGCGGAGCGTGAAATCGAGTACACCCATCGTGATGGGGTCCTGTCCGCCTACGGTCATCTGGTCGTTCGAGATAAATGCGCCTTTCGGGAATTCTCTTTTCATGGAAAACGGACGTTTGATGGAGTGGATGTTGAATTTGTTGATGTAGTTCATGGTTACGGGATCATCCGCACAATAAATGAAGTGATCGCTGGCTGTCTGGTTCTTGACGATATTGAATTTGGCCTGGACATATCTTTCGAATACGTGACCGTATCTGTCGAGATGGTCTTCTGTGATGTTGGTCAGTACCGCAACATCCGGTCGGAAGGTGCGGATGTCATCCAGCTGAAAGCTGCTGATCTCCGTTACGTAGACCGCTTTCGGGTCGAGGGCCACCTGTCGGGCGATGGACTTCCCGATGTTCCCCACCAGGGCACAGTCCAGGCCGCCGTGCCGGCAGATATGCCAGATGAGGGCCGTCGTTGTGGTCTTTCCGTTGCTGCCCGTAATGCCAATGATCTTGCTGTCGCCCTTGTACCGGTAGGCCAGTTCAACATCGCTGATCACCTCGATCTCCCGGGCCCTGATGGCGCGAACCATCGGAACTTCCTGGGGGATGCCCGGGCTCTTCACGACCAGGTCGGCTTCGAGGACGCGTTGTTCGTCGTGACCGCCCTGCTCGAAGGGGATGTCGTGCGCGGCGAGTTCCGCGAGGTATCCGTCAGCGATCTTTGCACCATCGCTGACAAACACCTCGTGTCCTGCCTTTTTGGACAGGATCGCCGCGCCGACTCCGCTTTCACCAGCTCCGAGGATGATGGTCTTCATAATCTGGCATAGTACATTGGAAAAAGAAAATGGTCTTTCATCGGATGTTGTCCATGGGTAAAAGATCGTTCAGGTTTCAGGGTACAGTGTTTTTCTTCGGTGTTGTGGTTTTCCATATAAATGCGGTGGTAAATCATCTCATTTTCAGTGACATTACGGCTAAGACGATGCACATCATCGTCACGATCCAGAAGCGCACGGCGATCTTACTCTCGTGGTATCCTTTTTTCTGGTAGTGATGGTGGAGGGGACTCATCAGAAAGACCCGCCGGCCTTCGCCATATTTTCGTTTCGTGTATTTGAACCAGGATACCTGGATCATGACGCTGAGGTTCTCGACCAGGAACACGCCGCAGAAGATGGGTATGAGCAGTTCCTTCCGGATGATGATGGCCAGGGAGGCAATGATGCCACCGAGGGCCAGGCTTCCGGTATCGCCCATGAATACCTGAGCGGGGAAGGTGTTATACCAAAGAAAGCCGATGCAGGCGCCGATCATGGCGGCGATAAATATTGAAACCTCACCCAGGTTGGGGATGTACATGATGTTGAGGTAGTCTGCCAGGCGAACGTTTCCGCTGGCGTAGGCGAAGATGGCGAGGCAGACGCCGATGATGGCAGACACGCCCGTGGCCAGTCCGTCAAGTCCGTCGGTGATGTTGGCGCCATTGGAAACGGCGGTGACGATAAAGATGACGATCAGGATGTACAGCACCCATGCATATTCCCGCAGTCCGGCGGGGAGCAGCCGGGCATAGTTGAACTCATGACTCCTGACGAACGGGATGGTGGTGATCGGTTCGTCGGCGGCAACGAAATATCTTGTCTTTCCCTCGGTTTCGACCTTGATCTTTTTCCCGACAGCATTGTTGCCTGTGTATTCGCGGTACACTTTGACATTGTCGCTGAACATGAGGGTGGCACCGATGATGATACCGAGTCCGACCTGCCCCATGATCTTCGACCAGGCTGCGAGGCCGTCCTTGTTGGTTTTCACATGGGTGCCGCCTGCTTTGGCGGCCATGCGCTTGGCGCGCAATTTCAGGTAGTCGTCCATGAATCCGACGATACCGAGCCAGATGGTACTGACCAGGAGCAGGCGGATGTACACCTTGTCGAGGTCGGCGAATAGCAGGGTGGGGACGATGATACCGAGCAGGATGATGATGCCGCCCATTGTCGGGGTGCCGTGCTTCTTCTCCTCTCCCTGCAGTCCCAGATTGCGTACGCTCTCCCCTACCTGACGGCGTTTCAGGAACGCTATCATATGCTTCCCGATGAACAGGGTGATGACGAGCGACAGGAGGACGGCCAGCATGGCCCGGAAGGTGATGAACTGCAGCAGTCCACTCCCCGGGAATTTGACGCCCTGATCTGCAAGCCAGTCGAACAGTTGATAGAGCATGGTATATATTTATCGGGCGACCTTCCGGTCGTCCTGTCTCTTTATTTTTCAAGCATCCTGAACATCTCCTCCAGCACCTGCCGGTCGTCGAAGGCGATGCGCACACCCCTGGTTTCCTGATATTTTTCGTGACCCTTGCCTGCCACGAGTACGATATCTCCGGGAGCGGCCAGGCTCACGGCTGTTTTGATCGCTTCCCGACGGTCGGCGATCACGATGACTTTTCGCTTATCCGTGACCGTTACGCCCGACTCCATTTCCCGGAGGATCTCCGCGGGATCCTCATCGCGCGGGTTATCGGAGGTGAATACTACCCGGTCGCTGTGTGCGGCGGCTACCTGTCCCATGACGGGTCGCTTTGCCCGGTCGCGGTTTCCGCCACAGCCTACGACGGTGATGATGCGCTCACCTGAGGAGGCTATCTTCCGCAGGGTGGCGAGTACGTTCAGCAGGGCATCAGGCGTGTGTGCATAATCCACCACACCGGTGATGCGGCCGCCCGGGGAGCTCAACTGATCGAATCTGCCTTCGGCGCCTTCGAGCCTGCTCATCTCCCGCAGGACATCCTGGCGGTCTTCTCCCAGACAGACGGCGCAGGCATAGACGGCGAGCAGGTTGTAGGCATTGAACTCACCGATGAGCCGGAAGTGAACCTCCTGTTCATTGACGAGCATCAGCAGACCGGAGAGTCCGTTCTCCAGGATCCTGCCCTTGAAGTCGGCGATGGACCGGAGTCCGTAGTAGAACTTATCCGCCGGCGTATTTTGAAGCATTACCGTCCCACGCTTGTCGTCGAGGTTGGAGATGGCGAACGCTTCGGGGGTGAGGCCGTCGAAGAAGGACTTCTTCACCCGGATATATTCGTCGAAGGTCTTATGGTAATCGAGGTGGTCGTGGGTGATGTTGGTAAAGATGGCACCTGCGAATGTCAGGCCCTCAATGCGCCGCTGATGGATGGCATGGCTGCTGCATTCCATGAACACATGGGTGCAGCCGGCATCCGCCATGCGGCGGAGCAACGCGTTCAGGCTAAGGGCGTCCGGTGTGGTGTGGGTAGATGGGATCTGTTCGTTCCCGATCTGGCAGCAGACGGTGGAGATGAGTCCCGCTGTGTGGTCCAGGGCCCCGAAGAGGCGATAGAGGAGGGTCGTCACCGTGGTCTTGCCGTTGGTGCCGGTGACGCCGACCAGTCTGAGTTTTTCTGAGGGACGGCCATGAAATTCATGGGCCATGCGACCGGCCGCTGCCGCACTGTCATGAACACGGATATAGGTAACCTGTTCACTGACGAAGTCGGGCAGATCTTCACAAACGATGCAAACGGCTCCCTTTTCGACGGCCATCGGTATATGTGCGTGGCCGTCTGTATTTGTGCCCCGGATGGCGATGAAGCAGCCGCCCGGCCTGACCTCACGCGAGTCGATGTGCAGACTGCCGATATCCACGGCGGTGCTGCCCATCACGGAGCGCAGTCGGACCTGATATAATATGTCGTGCAATGCGGGCATGCTTCTTTTTTCAGGGTCTCAGGGGGCTCCCATTTCGAGGGTGATGGTTTGTCCTTTTCTGATGGGTGTGCCGGGTTCCACGGATTGTCTCTTCACTCTGCCGCTTCCTACCGGTACCACTTTAAGTCGGAGGTTCTCAAGCAGGTAGATAGCGTCTCTCAGGCCCATGCCTTCGACGGAGGGCATCTGCCCGCTTGTCAAAGCCATACTTCGGCGCACGGGACCGGCGGTTTCATTGGTCATGACCGTCCATCCGGCCTTTCCGGCTGAATCCAGTGACTTCAGGCCCATCCGTTCCTGCAATAGTCTGAAATCCCGGCCTGCGCCCACCCAGCGGAAAGCTGTGCTATCCGTGGCCTCCCTGGCCGCATACGAGGGTTGTGCGCTGACATCCAGCGCATAGATCTTATCGGCCACCTCGCGAAATACGGGGCCGGCGACTGCACTGCCGTAGTAGACCTTTGCCTGCGGCTTGTTCCGGACGACGACGATACAGGAGTACCGTGGGTTGTCGGCCGGGAAATAACCGGCAAAAGACGACTGATAGATCCGATCGCTGTAGCCCTTGTTGCCATTTGCCACCTGTGCCGTACCTGTCTTGCCGGCAATGGAATACAGCGGACTGCGCAGGATCCTGGCGGTGCCATCCGTTACGACGCCTTCAAGGCAGCCGCGCAGTCTTTCGAGTGTCTGCGGGCCGCAGATGCGCTCAGTGACCACTTCGGGGCTGAAACTGCGCTCTTCCCGGCCATCCCGCAGGATGGCGTTCACGAGATAAGGCTTCATCATGCGTCCGCCGTTGGCGACCGCGTTGTATAGCATCAGGGTGTGCAGCGGGGTGAGTTTTACGTTATATCCAAAGCTGAGCCAGGGCAGGGAGCTGGCAGACCAGCTGCGGGTCCCGGGGGTTTGGATGACGGTTTTCGTCTCCCCTGCAAGGCCGAGTCCGGTAGGTTGATGTATCCCCAGTTTCTTCATGTGTTCCACAAAGCGCATGGGGTTGGCGGCGTAATGTGTCATGGCCAGTTTGGCCATGCCGACATTCGAACTCAGTTCGAAGGCCTGTTTGACGGTGACGCCGTTCCTGCCGTGATGTTCACTGTCCCTCACCGTGCGGCTGCCGACGCGCCAGGTACCCTTTTCCAGGTCCACCTGGGTTTCCGGTGTCACGAGGCCGTCTTCGAATACGGCAAGCATGGTCACCAGTTTGAAGGTCGACCCCGGTTCGGTGCCCGTGATGGCATAGTTGAGGTCCTCATGGTAGGTACCGTCCGGCTGACGTCCGAGATTGGCGATGGCCTTGATCTTTCCGGTCTTGACCTCCATGACGATACAGGTTCCGTTGGTAGCTTCCATGGCCTCGAGCTGTCGCAACAGGGCCTGATGTGCAATCTCCTGGACATTGATGTCGAGGGTTGTGCGGATGTCGCGTCCGTTTTCCGGTTCAGTTTCTGAACCCTCCACCGGCACATAGGCTCCGCCGGATATCCTGCGCACCAGACGACGACCCCTGACGCCTGTCAGCACCTCGTCGTAGGCGAGTTCGAGTCCTACATTCTTATTAATGATGCGTCCGCTTCCATCCACGTAGGATCTCGAGAGGCCGATGGTCCGGTTGGCCAGCAGGCCGAAGGGGGTGAGACGCTTCTCCCGGTCTTCGAAGATGAAGCCGCTCTTGTTACGTCCGTCCCTCACGAGGGGGAAATCCCTCAATGCCTGATATTCGCGGAAGCTGATGTTTCGTTTCAGCAGGTGATAGCGTTCTTTGGACTTGAAGCCCTGCTCCAGCTCGCTGCGGTATGCTGCCGGACTGCGGTCTCCGAACAGCGAAGCGAGGTGTATGCTAAGGGAGTCGACATGCTTTCGGAAGCGCGCACCGGATTTATCGCGGAGGCCCTGTGCGCTGAAATCGATGCGCACGTCAAAGAAGGGGATGGATGAGCTGAGCATGCTTCCGTCTTCGCTGAAGATGGTGCCGCGGTCGGCATCCAGTTCCTGGTACTGAAGATGGATACTGTCGCTCAGACTTCTCCAGTAGTCGCCTTCCACATGCTGGATGTAGGCGGCCTTGCCGATGATAAAGAGACTGAAGATCAGCATACCCAGGAATACCAGGTACCCTCTCCACAATATGTCCTTCTTGATTTCCAATCGGCTTGTTTTTATTATTTCGTTATCGTCTGTCCTGTGAGCGAATCCCGGAGTCTGACGGGCGGCGCCTTGATCTCCTTCAATCCCATACCCTGGACCGCCTTCACTACTTCACTTTGTTTCTGCAGATACATCAGTTCGCTCTTCACGGTCTTGTATTCGTACTGCAGATCCCTGATGCGGGCGGCGGCCCGGTTGATGTCCTTTATCTTCTTTTCGGCGAAGTGTCCGTTGTATATATAAAGACCTGTCAGGAAGGCGATGAACAGAAAGAAAGGGATATTGGTCACCAGCCATCGCTGATTGAACAACCGGCTACCGAGTGCAGGTCTGCCCCGCTCCTCTTCCTGCCCGACCGGCGCCTCTCTGTTTGTATCCTGTTCCATGTTCCTTTCGATCCTTAACATCTTTCCGCCACCCGGAGCTTTGCGCTTCTTGAGCGGGGGTTTGCCCTGACTTCCTTGTCGGTCGGTTGGACCGGCTTCTTGAGAACGGTCCTGAACGGCAGATCGGGTCGGGTTCCGAAGATCTCATCCCTTGACACCGCCCCGATGGCGCCCTCGCGGAAGAAATGCTTCACGATGCGGTCCTCGAGACTGTGGAAGGTGATGACGGCCACTCTCCCGCCGGGTTTCACGATCGAGGGGAGCTGCGTCAGCATCTCCTCGAGCGCCCCGAATTCGTCGTTGACCGCGATCCTCAATGCCTGAAATACCTGCGCGAAGTAGCGGTGCGGATTACCTTTCACCACGCCCTGAAGGGCGTCCATGAACTGTTTTACCGTATGCATGGCCTGTGTCGACCGGATCTGTACGATGGTCCGGGCCAGGGTCTTCGCGTTGGTCACCTCCCCATATCGCTCGAAGATGCGGTGGAGGTCTTCCTCGGGCATATCCTTCACGAGCTGAGCCGCGGTGACGGACTGTCGGCGATCCATCCGCATATCCAGCGGGGCATCGAAGCGGATGGAAAATCCGCGTTCGCCCTCGTCGAACTGATGCGAACTCACACCCAGGTCGGCCAGCACGCCATCTACGGGCAATACCCTGTGGAGACGAAGGAAGCGTTCGACATGCCTGAAATTATGTGGCACGAAGAGCAGCCTCGGATCATCCGGCAGGTTGCGGCGGGCGTCCTCATCCTGGTCGAAGGCGATGAGCCTGCCATCCGGGCCGAGCCGCTCCAGGATCCCACGACTGTGGCCGCCACCGCCGAAGGTCAGGTCGACGTAGGTTCCGTCGGGCCTGATGGCCAGGGCGTCAAGCGCTTCCTTCAAAAGCACCGGCACATGGTAGTTCCCGGCATCATTGTCAGCAAGCGTGTCGTCCATGCGCTGGGGTTTGGTCGGTCATCAGAGTCCGGGCGGCGCCATGACCTGGGCGGCCAGTTCACTGAACGCATCCGGTGAAAGCGTATCAAAGAGCTGTTGGTAGGTCGACTTCGACCATATTTCGATCTTGTTTACGGCAGATACCAGGACAATATCCTTTTCGAGGCTTGCATGCTCCATCAGATTCCGGGGGATCAGCATCCTGCCCGCTGAATCCAAATCCGTGGCGATGGCACCATTCAGGAAGAAGCGGCGAAACTCCCGGACCCTGGGATCAAAGTCGTTCAGTTTGCTGATGCGCTCAAAAAGGGGTGTCCAGCTCGACATCGGGTAGATCGTGAGGCATTTTTCGAAGCCACGATTGATCACAAAGTGGGAACCCTCATCCTCCGGCAGCTGTTTTTTTATGCCAGCCGGGAGGAGGAACCTACCTTTGGGGTCTAAAGTGGCCTCGTATTCACCCAGGAAACCCGTCATTTACAATAGATTAGGAGAGATTATCCCTTTATTGACACAAAATAACACATTTTCCCACTTTCACCGGAGAATTGGGCGTTTAATTTTTTTCCACAATGGGAAGTCCCGTGGATATTGCATCCCGGGGACCGGGCGGGTTTTACCCGTGGATAGACTGTGAATTAAAGTGGAAAAAACGTGGATATCTGTCAACCTGACCTGCGTTTAACTGTTTTTGGTGTGAATGGCGTGAAAAAACGGAAAGAAACATGGATCCCAGGGATATTCGGATCGAATCCTATGCATATGAGTTGCCGGAGGAACGCATTGCGGCCCACCCCCTGCCCTTGAGGGATGACGCCCGGCTGCTGGTTTATCGTGATGGAATTATTGCGGAAGACACTTACAGGCATGCGGGCCGGTATATCCCGGCCGGTGCGCTGATGGTATTCAACGACACCCGGGTGTTGAGTGCGCGGATCCCTTTCCGGAAACCGAGCGGGGGCGCCATCGAGGTCTTTCTGCTGGGACCTGCGGCGGACAGGCCGGGCGGTATGGGGGAACTTCTTTCATCCACCGGAGCCGCCGAATGCGTATGCATGGTGGGTGGCGCATCGAAATGGAAGCAGGGGCAGGTGCTGGAGCGTTCGTTTGATCCGGATCGTAACCTTCGTCTCCGGGCCTCGATGACCCGCAGAACGGATGAAGGTTATCTGATCCGGTTTGAGTGGACCCCGGCCGACCGGTGTTTTTCGGAGTTGCTGGCCCTGGCAGGCGAGATCCCGCTGCCTCCTTATCTGAACCGCACGGCGGAAGAGGCGGATCGTACGCGTTACCAGACGGTTTACGCCCGGGAGGAGGGTTCGGTGGCCGCGCCTACGGCTGGCTTACATTTTACAGAGGAGGTGTTCGCCGATCTGGACCGGCGCGGCATCGGCAGGGCCTTCGTCACCCTGCATGTCGGGGCCGGGACCTTCCGCCCGGTAAAAGCGGACCGAATGTCGGACCATATCATGCATGAAGAATATATGGATGTTTCCCGTGACCTGATCGGACAGCTGCGGGCGCATAAAGGGCCGGTATATGCCGTGGGCACCACATCGATCCGCACCCTCGAAAGTCTGTACTGGATCGGACGGCGTCTGATCATGGACGGACCTGATGGGTATGCATCGGCACCGGAAGTCGGGCAGTGGGACCCATACGATGCGGTCCTAACAGGCACTGAGCCCGGCAGGGATATGGCGCTGGATGCCCTGATGGCGTGGATGGATGCGCGGGCAAGGGATCGGGTGATGACCAAGACGGGGCTGCTGATCGCGCCGGGCTACCGATTCAGGATGGTGGACGGGTTGTTCACGAATTTCCACCAACCTGCATCGACGCTGCTGTTGCTGGTTGCCGCCATCGCCGGACCGGGTTGGAGGGCCATGTACGAACACGCACTGACGAACGGGTACCGGTTCCTGAGTTATGGCGACGGGAGTCTGATCCATCGGGTGGATCCGCCCGGCCGCTGATCAGATCATCCTTGGAATATCGATGGTGAATGTGCTGCCACGTCCCGGTGTGCTTTCGACCCTGATCTTGATGCCATGGGCGTCTGCGATGGATTTAACATAGCTGAGTCCGATCCCGAATCCCTTGACGTTATGCACGTTTCCGGTATGCGCCCGGAAGAATCGCTCAAAGATCCGGGAGACGGTCTCCCGATTCATCCCGATGCCGTTATCCTCCACTTTGATACGGATATGCTTTTTCAGGTCACGTGATGAGATGATGATGGCGGGCGGTACGGATTCCCGGTGGTACTTTATGGCATTGTCAACCAGGTTGTTGAACATATTGGTGATCAATGCCTGATCGACCAGGACCATGTCATCCGCACTCTCCAGCCGGAATTCCATGGTTCCGTTTTCTTCTTCCAGCCTAAGTTTGAAGCGATCTCGGATCGTTGAAAACAGGTCATGAAGGGAGATGCGTGTGCGCTTGGGGTGGATCCCATCCCGGTCCAGCAGGGCTTCATCGAGGATAGCCTGCACCTGCAGATGCATCCGATCGTTTTCACTCTTGATCATGTCCGCCAGTTCGTTCCGCTGTTGCTCGCTGTTTGCCACAGCTTCGGTCCGTAACAGGTCAGCCGCGAGTCCGATCGTCGAGATGGGCGTCTTGAGCTCGTGGGTCATGTTATTGATGAAATCTGACTTGATCTCGCTGAGTTTTTTCTGATGGAGCAGCGTACGGAACGTGATCGTGAAAGCAGCGATGATGAGAGCGGTCAGCAGGATCAGTCCGATAATGAGCGTACCCAGGGATCGGATCACATATTCCTTAACATCGCTGATCACAACGATGAGCTGTTCATTGGGGACGAGGTTTTCGGTGTCACTCCCGGCCAGGGCGGATAGATCCCATGCAGATATTCGGTTGTGCAGGGTGTCCGTCATTGCCAGTTCGAAACGCTCATCAAAACCCGGAGAGGCCATCTCATATCCATTTGTACTGCTGGCATAGGCGATGGCAAATTCGAATCGGGTCTTAGGTTGGCCGGCCTTGGTGAATGCATTCCTTAATTTACGCTGGATGTCTGGCATGGTGTAACGTTGAGCCACCCCCGGACGCAAGAGGGCACCGAATGGGTCCTTCGGCCAGTCAGACATGAGATTGGACGGCGGGATGGTCAGATTTCGGCTCTTGTCCTCTACCAGGTCCTTGACCACCTTGTAGATCTCTTCGTCCTGACGCTCCATGACCTGATCCCGCCGCTTACTCAGCATGCTCTGGAACAGGGAAACCTGAATGACAATGATCCCCACCAGTGACAGGGAGATTAATATCGTGATGAGTGGGATCGCTTTTTTCACCGTATTAAAGGTACGCATCGATCCTCAGGTTGAGGACACCTGAAATGGATATTAACCCCCCGTTTGGAAATGGGCGGTTCGATTGTTTAATTTTCATTCATTTTAAAAGCGTAAATTTTTAACAATTTTTATATTGATTTATCTTCTATCTTACATATATGTATAACCCCGAACCTGGCATGCTGCTCATCGCGGAGCCATTCCTCAAGGATCCGAATTTCACCAGGTCGGTGGTGCTGCTCTGTGAGCACAAACCCGAAGGTAGTTTCGGACTGGTGCTCAACAGAAAGACAAATCACACGCTCGAAGACCTGATCCCGGACCTTGAGGGTATGGACAATATCGTCAATGACGGCGGTCCCGTTCAACGGGACACCCTTCATTTCATCCATCGGTTTCCGGTGGAGATTCCTGGCGGCACCGAGTTGCGGGATGGGATCTACTGGGGAGGCGATTTCGAACTGGCCGTCCGGCTACTGAAGGCAGGGCGTATCGATTGCCGGCAGATCCGGTTTTTCATCGGTTATTCCGGTTGGATGGAGGGCCAGCTGGAAGCTGAGATTGCCGAAAGAAGCTGGCTGGTGGCACCCGGTTCCAGGAAACTCATCTTCCCCGGCAAAGCATCGGAGGTATGGAAAAATAGTCTGCGCG
>JAJTFQ010000043.1 GCA_021299955.1 Chitinophagaceae bacterium | reverse complement strand
TGTCGCGGCCCGTCTCATCTCCCGACTTAAAATGGTCAGGCAGAGGCACAACCACCGCCTGACGGACCGCCATCAGACTGTCATGCCGAAGTTCCAGTCTGTGCAAAGAATCTGCCGCAGATGAGCCTCGCACTTGTTCGATCGGCACTTCATTGAAGAAAACAGGAGTGGGATGGAACTGATAGAAAGCCAGGATCAGTGAGCCTGTGAGGAGGATCAGGAATTGCATCGGCACCTTGACGATGCCGTTGAGCAGGAGTCCCATGCGGCTTTCACGCAGAGACCTGGCCGTGAGATATCGACCGACCTGGCTTTGGTCTGTTCCAAAATATGACAGAGCCAGAAAGAGACCGCCGATGGAGCCGCTCCACAGGTTGAAGCGATCCGTCCAGTCGAAGCCGCCGTCCTTCATACCGTCTGTGATCACATTCAACTTGCCCAAATGTCCGCTGATCTCGAGCGCTTCGCCGAAACCAATGCCCTCCGGCAAGAGGTGGACGGCCATATAGCCGACGAGGAACATCCCCAGCAGAGCGATGGCCAGCTGCAGTTGCTGGGTGTAGGCCACCGACCTGGCACCGCCGCTCACCGTATAGAAGATAAGCATTCCGCCCATGACGATATTGGTCAGATAGATGTTCCATCCCATCAGAGATGATAGAATGATTGATGGGGCATATACGCTGATGCCGGTGGACAATCCACGGGAGATCAGAAAAATGACAGAAGTCAACAGGCGGGTTTTCCGATCGAACCGCTGTTCCAGGAATTCATAAGCGGTAAAGAGCTTCAGTCGATGGAAGATCGGCACAAAGGCGATGCAGAGGATGATCATGGCGATCGGCAGACCGAAATAGTACTGCACGAAGCGCATCCCGTCTGTGTACGCCTGTCCGGGGGCCGAGAGGAAGGTTACGGCGCTGGCCTGTGTACCCATAATACTCAGCAATACCACGTACCAGGGGAGTTCCCGGTTGCTCAGGAAATAGCCCTCCAGGTTGCGCGAAGACCGGTTCCGGGACACTCCGTAACCGATGATCCCGGCGAGTGTCACCAACAGCACGATCCAGTCGATGGTATTCATGAGAAGTGGCGCGTGAAGAGTTGATACAACAGGACCTGCAGGAGGAGTAGGCCCGCCACCAGGGCATACCAATGCACCCATTTCGGGAAAAGCGGCGGACGGCTATCGTCTGGCATGGTTTTCATTTTGGCGTGGGGATTAGATATGAGATTCGCGAACAGTCGGTAAGCCCCAGGCACGCCGGCCGGCAGTTGGCGGAAGAAGACCAGTCCGGTATATATGAACCGACCTTTTCCATGGGTAGCATGGATGAGACTGCCTGTCATATCGGATGACTCTCCGGGATCCCGCATCCCCAGCACGGTCTTGTAGCCCCCCGACGGTGTTTCCGCGAAATAAATACCACGCTCCTGCACCCATCCGTCGAAATCGGCCGGCGTGATGCGGTTCGGGAAATTCAACAACGGATCCGTCGCATCCAGGATGTTCACAGCGCTGAATTCATCGGTGACGCGTCCGCGGGAGATATTGAAGGGCATCGGACCGATCCGGGCCTTGGCCGGACCTGCGAAACTGTTGGTATTGTACTGAACGACGAGATTGCCTCCCTGTGCGACATAGTCCATCAGCACGGAGTGCCGGGTATCGAGCCAGGGATGGACATTGTAGGCACGCACACCGGTGACGATGGCATCAAACTGACGCAGGACGGCAGGTTGCATGTCCTCTTCACCAATGAAGGTCACCTCGTATCCTAGTTCGGTGATCGCTTCCGGCACCTTGTCGCCTGCCCCACGGACATAGCCGATCTTCCGGCCAGTGGTTGATACCTGAACGGAAAGGGCGGTCGTTCGGTCGGGATAGAAATATCTGATCACCGGAATGTGATCGTACTCGATCTCCGACAAGGCAAGCGCATTCGTTTGTGCGTTGCCGTGATGCTTGTATTCGACCGAAGGCATCAGCATGGATTTGGATCCTGCTGCGGGTGGAGTAACGGAGAGACTCCGAGTGCGCACTTCTCCCCTGCCGAATCTGAAGGCAGTATCACCCAGCGATTGACGCCGGTCGCCGGCTCCCCAGGCAAAAACTGCAGCCGCACTGTTTACCCGTGTATTGGCTGCGGCCGTGATCTGAAGCGATCTCGAACCGGTCTGACCGGAACGAAAGACCATGACACCCGGCGCGGCATTGACGACGACGGGTGGCACGATATGCAAGGGCTGGAAACGTTCTGCCTTCACCGGATCGGTGAACTTGTGCATCACCGCCCGGGAGAATTCAACCGGAACGCCTTCCACTTCGATCAGGAAACGGGTCGTATAGGCGGGGGGATTTTCCGGCATCCCGATCATGGATGGATCGGCCACGCTGAAGGATCCACGCTCCATTTCCTTCGCCAGCCAGTAAGGCTGCGAGAGCGCACAGTCGCCCGGCACATGGAGGGTATGCATCACCGTTAGGTTTCGGTTCACTGCCAGTGCCTGTCCGATGGCAGTGTCCCTGCCATCGATGCGGCTGGAGATCCAGCGCGCGCGGATCCCGGAGCGGTTGTTCACCTGCATCGACACCGTGAGGCTGTCATCCTGCGCCACGATCGGCTGGTTGGAGGTCGCTTCCAGGTATAGACCGGCTGCGGCGGCGATCAGTTCGGGGATCTCCTTCAGTTTGGCATCACGCCATAAAGATGCCGGCAGGGCGGCGATGTCCTTGTATAAAGAGGCCAGTCCCGCTGCAGAGGCGGAAGGATTGGAAAGGGAAAAACCACGGAGGATATCATCGATCCGGCTTTCGATCGACTGTGTGCCGGCGATCCGGCTCCAGCGGGTATCCACATCATCCATGAGATCCTTCGAGGCGCGGTCACCCAGCAGATGTACGAAATATTCTAAGGAGGCACCGCGAGAAGATGGTACGCCAAACCCCTGACTCTTATGCTGGCTGCGGCTTTCGGCCGATATCTCCCCGAGGCTGCGACCGAGGAGGGGGAGGTATCCACCTACATCGATGCGAAACTGGTCGGGAGATGTTGTATTGTTCCCGCCGAAATTAAAGGTATTCCAGAGGATGCGTTTCGCCTGCCAGGGTTTCACACCGAGGGCGAAATGCTCCGGAAATCGGGTGGGATCAGCCGCTGCAGTGAAGGCTTCGCGCGCCAGCACGCCGGAGGCGGAATGATGACCGTGACCGGCACGTGAATCTTCCGGAAATCGGGTGACGATCACGTCGGGCTGGAATTTCCGGATCACCCAGACGACATCCCCCAGGATCTTCTCGCGGCCCCAGGTACGCAGGGCCTCGTCCGTACTCTTCGAAAATCCGAAATCGAATGCCCGGGTGAAGAACTGCTCCGCCCCGTCGATGCGGCGGGCAGCCAGCAGTTCCTGCGTGCGGATGAGTCCGAGTTCGATGCCCTGTTCATCGCCGATCAGATTCTGGCCGCCATCGCCCCGGGTGAGGGACAGGTAACCAGTCCGGAGATGCCGTTCGCGGGCCAGACAGGCGAGCAGACGAGTGTTTTCATCATCCGGATGAGCAGCCACATAGAGAACCGAACCCAGGACTTTCAAGCGCTGGATGCCAGCAAAGATCTCGGCGCTCGTCAGGGTGCGGGGCGACTGTGCGCCGGCCGTAAAAGGCATGAGTGCGATCAGGGCGAGTAATAAGCTGATACAAAACTTCATGATGTGTGATATCATTGACCGACGAGGAAAATAGCGTTTGCGAACATGAGTTTACCACCCTCCCAGAATCCGCGGAAGATCGGATTGTCGGCAAAGCTGACCACGCTTCCGGCTCCGAGATCCTGCACGGCAAAGAGGAGGCCATCCTTCAGTTTTTGCTTCACCCTGACGCCGGCGAAGCCACTCACGTGTGCATCCTTTCGGATGACACCGACATTCCATCCGCCATCTTTCAGAAATTCATAGATCCGGTCGTCCTGTTTGAGGGTGTAGAACGGTGAGGCATAACCGAAGGCGAGCGGGTGGGTTTCATCTAGTTCCATCCGGTAGATCGAGCCGGGTATGGAACCTTTCAGATATTCCTTTTCACGGTCGGCGTATTTGAGGATCGAGTCAGCGGCAACTTTGGCAGACTTGTCATCTTCTTTTTTGAGTCTGAGTCCCCAATCGAGCGATGCCATCTGAGACACGGCGTTCTCCATGGCGATCAGTTTGCCGCCCCTGCGCACCCATGCTTTCAGGGCATCGGTGACCATCCGGTCGTTCAGGATGCGATAGTTCCCGTCAGGCAGGATCATCACATCATATTTTTCCAGGGGAAGTTGAGGGATATCCGTGGCATTGAGGATCGACAACGGATAGCCGAGTTGCTGCTCGAAGTAATGCCAGATCTCTCCGAATCCATTGGCGACGATGCCTTCTCCTGACAGCACGGCCACGCGGGGGGCTTTGATCGGACGGACATCTCCGCTGCCGAAATCGAAGCCCTGGTCGACCAGGCCGGTGCGGACGGCTGTAATATTCAGGTGTGCTTCCGGAACTGCATTGATGGCGGCTTTAACTTTTGATCCCAGCGAGGCACCATCGGTGCGGTTGGCGGCGCGGGTAACGATGAGGCTGCCGCGTTCATGCCGCTTGCCTTCGACCATAAAGGGACTGGTAGCATATCGAACGGTCACGCCGCTACGCAACAGGTGAGCGAGGACGCGCGCTGAGTGCATGCCCTGCCAGGGGATAACATAGGCATAGGCTTCGGCATCGGGGGAGAAGGTAGATGCAGTGATCGGATCGGCATCCACCAGGGAAGTCGGCGTTGGTTTATCGGTCACCGCCCAGGCATCCAGACCGAAGGCATAGGGCAACGACCAGGCCGTGATATCGTAGGTAGCGGAGTCGCTCAGCTTCGTACGGGGTTCGAAGAGTACGCGGAGCATGGTCGCCCGGGGTTGGCGGGCGGGGATCAGGATATCTCCCGGCTCTACATTAACAGAAGCATCGCGGCCGTTGCGGTATCCGAATCCCTTCAACATCATTTTCGTTTGCGCATATCCATATTGGATGCCATTACGGCGCATGTAGGTTCCGACCACCCCACCGTCGGCCCCGGCAGAAGTCGAACGCCTTACCACATAATATTGCACCCCACCAGCAGGTACATCTGCCACAGCCTGGGCGAAGAATTTCCGGAACTCCTGCCGCAGTCTGGCGGCTTCACGGACTGACACTTCGATGGTCGAGAGTCCCGTTGTGTGATGGTGCTCAAGCCGGGCTGCCAGGGTAAGCGTATCACCATCCTCCAATTGCACGGCCTTACCGGCACGGCCGCCACCTCCCTGTTCGAAGGTCATACCGATGGCCCCGTTGTAGACGGGATAAGTATCTCCATAGGAAGGATAAAGCAGGTCGAAGCGTTCACGGGTGAAATAGAGCCATCCCTGACGATCGAAATACCGGGCATTGTTCTTTCCGATCAGCTGCTGGAATTCACGCTGCCATGGGGTGATCACTTCATGATAGGGCTCTGCAGCCGGTGCGAAATAATAAGGTGAGTTTGGACTCTGCTCATGAAAATCAACGTGTACCTGCGGCAACCATTCGTTGTAGACTTTCATGCGGGCCTTGGTTTCCACCTGTGATTGCCAGGCCCAGTCACGGTTGAGGTCAAAATAGTAGTGGTTGACCCTGCCGCCGGGCCAGGGTTCGCGGTGTTCGCGGGTGTTCTGGTCTGGGTCGCCATTCAGCGTAGTAACTGAATTATACCAGTTGGCGTAGCGGTCGCGCCCGTCTGGGTTGATGCATGGATCGATCACGATCACCGCCTTTTCGAGCCAGCCGGCCGCGCGTGGATCCGCTCCTGAAAGCAGGGTGTGGGCAGTTTTCATCACCGCCTCCATGGAGGACGCCTCATTTCCATGCACGTTATAGCTCAGCCACACGATAACAGGCATATCCTCAGAAGGCGCCATCTTATCGGATGCCAGGCCGGCGAGGCGCAGGTTGTTCTTCCGGATTTCCTCCAGTCTGCGTATGTTCTCAGGCGACGATACAAACGCCAGCATGAGTGGCCTGCCTTCGTTGGTCTGCCCGTAGGAACGGGTGATCATCCGGCCGGCGGAACCCGAAGCCAGATGTTCCATGTATTCCACCACGCGATGATGACGGGTGAAGCGTTCCCCCAGGGCATATCCCAGGAATTGTTCGGGGCTTTTCACCAGGTTCTGCCCCTGCAGCATGCAGGTGATCAGCAAGGTGCAAAGCGTCGCAGCGGATTTCAATCGGATCTTCATCTGTTGCATATTTGTCTGTAAAAACCAAAGATGACGAATTTAAGCCATGGGCGAACGAGATGCGCGTGAAGTGCTTAATTTTATCGTATGACGACGCAAATTCTTCGGAAAACGACTACGCTGCTTGCGCTATTGATCGGCCTGCAGAGTATTCCCCTTCAAAGTCTGCTCGGGCAGTCGGGAACTGCCGAGAACGCCTATCGGTATTCGATCCGTAAAAAGGCCTCCGGTGAAAAAGGAGCGGTGGTATCTGCACACCCCCTGGCGACGCTTGCCGGACTGGACATCCTGAAGAAGGGCGGTAACGCGATCGATGCCTCCATCGCCGTGCAACTGGCCCTGGCGGTCGTTTATCCCGGTGCCGGCAACCTGGGCGGCGGCGGATTCCTGGTCGCCAGTCTGGCAGACGGAAATACGCTGGCGATCGACTATCGGGAGAAAGCCCCGGCGGCAGCGTATCGCGACATGTACCTCGACAGTGCCGGCAATCCACGAACAGATCGGAGCCAGAACGGCCATCTGGCGGGTGGTGTGCCGGGTACCATCGCCGGTCTATTTGCTTCTCACAAGCATGGGAAACTTCCATTTGCTGACCTGATCGCTCCGGCCATTGAACTGGCGGAAAAGGGATTTGCTGTCACGGCTGCGGAAGCTTCTTCGCTGAATAATCACAAAGCATCCTTTGTGAAGCATAGCACCCGTCCCACTGCGTTGGTAAAAAGTAACCCGTGGAAGGCCGGAGACACCCTGCTTCAGCCGGAACTGGCGGCTACGCTGAAACGCGTCCGGGACGGTGGTCAGAAAGGTTTTTATGAAGGAGAAACGGCCCGGTTCATCGTCGAGGAGATGCAACGGGGCAGCGGACTGATCAGTTACGAAGATCTCCGAAACTATCAGGCCCGGGTACGGACAGCCATCCGGTTCCCTTACAAGGGCTACGAGATCCTTTCCATGCCCCTGCCCAGCAGCGGCGGCATCATCATCCGTCAGGCCCTCGGGATGATGGAGGATCGGAACCTGCCTTCCCTCGGATTTCATACCCCCGCCAGCGTGCAGTTGATAACGGAAGTGGAGCGGAGGGCCTATGCAGACCGTGCGGAATTCATGGGAGACGTGGATTTTGTGAAAGTGCCGGTGAAAAAACTCATGAGTGAGGAATATATCAAAGAGCGCATGGCGGATTACAAACCGGGTGTAGCCGGCAAGAGTTCCGTCACAGGCCCCGGCCGGATCAACCCGGAAAGTGAGGAAACGACCCATTTATCGGTGGCCGACCAGTGGGGGAATGCCGTAGCGGTGACGACGACCCTCAACGGAGGATATGGCTCTCATACCGTCATTGGTGGTGCGGGATTTCTGCTGAACAATGAAATGGACGATTTCAGTGTGAAGCCGGGTGTACCCAACATGTACGGCGCCCTGGGCACGGAAGCCAACGCCATTTCGCCGGGCAAGCGGATGCTGAGTTCGATGACGCCGACAATCGTATTGAAGGACAAGAAACCTTACCTGGTGATCGGCACACCGGGGGGGACCACCATCCCGACCTCTGTATTGCAGACCATCGTGAACATCCTGGATTTTGGCTTATCCATCGAAGATGCCGTCAACAAACCTAAGTTCCACCACCAGTGGCAGCCCGATGTGATCGCCATCGAAAATGGATTTCCGGAATCCGTGGCCAATGCCCTGAAGGATATGGGTTACACCCTGGCGAAAAGAGGACAGATCGGTCGGACCGAAGTGATCCGTATCGACAGAAAAGGCCGAAAGAAACTGAGTTTCGAAGCGGTGGGAGATATCCGGGGAGATGATCATGCGGAAGCTTATTGATCTTTAGGATCAGTCGGGTATCGGACCATGTTGTGTAAACTGATCGGCATGTGCCGGCACACACGGGCTTACATGGCTGGCAGGATTGCTACTTTAACCGTCTCTTTTGGGGGATAAGGCGTAATTTCACGCATCAACCCACCCATTGCTGAGAAAAGTCCTGAACATAACGGGGATCGTATTGGCATCGATCGTGGCATTCATGCTCGCGATCGTATTGCTCGTGCGACTTGACCCTGTTCAGCAGCGGCTCGTGAGGCTGGCTACGACCCGGCTCTCCTCCATGTTACGGACAGAGGTAAGCATCCGTCATGTGAGTGTCTCCCTCTTCAACCGGATCGAACTGGAAGGCGCTTTGGTGCGGGATCGCAGCCGTGATACGCTGGTATACGCCGGGGGACTGCGCATCTCCCTGACCGACTGGTTCTTTCTGAAGGATGAAACGGAACTCAGTTATGTAGGCCTCCATGATGTTGTCATCAACACTAGTCGTACAGACTCCATATGGAACTATCGTTTCATCATGGATGCCTTTGCATCCACACCGAAGAAAAAAGATTCGACACGGAAGAACGCGCCGATCCGATTGCAGCGCCTGGAGATCGACCGGATCAGGTATGTGGAGCGCGACGACTGGTACGGTCGCACCATGACGATCCGCCTCAATCATTTCGATCTGGATGCGGACGAGATCAACCTGGAAAGAAAGAAGCTGTTCGTGCATGAACTGGAACTGAAGGAGCCTTACTTTTCCATTTATGACTATCCGGGCAACCGGCCACCGAGGCCCCGTAAGAAAAAGCGACCGCCCCCCCCGGAAACAAACGGGCTTCAATGGAACATAGATGACTGGGATATCCTGGTACATAGCATCAGACTGACGAATGGGGTGTTCGTCAATGACGTGAAGACCGAAAGGCCTCCTTACCCTTTTTTCGACGGACTGCACTATGCGTTTTCCGGAATCGATGCCGACCTGACTGACATTAGCTGGCAGAAGGACACGATATCCGGACACATGAATTTCACGACCCGTGAACGCAGCGGACTTTTCGTAGATCACCTGGATGCCGACCTCAAAATGCATCCCCGGGCGATGGAATTCAACAACCTGGAGATCGTCACTCCGCACAGCAGGCTGGGAAACAGTTTCGTGCTGCGCTATGACGAGTTCCTCCAGGACATGAACGATTTCTACGAAAGCGTCACGATGGAGGGCCGTTTCGTGAACAGCACGGTGGACTCCCGTGACCTGGTCTATTTTGCGCCCCAACTGAAGGGCCTCGACCGGGCCGTGAGGCTGAATGGTTTCATATCCGGTCATCTTACGGACCTGTATGCAGAAAACATCCTCATGGAATATGGCCGCGGGGCGAGATTCCGGGGCGATATCCGGATGCGCGGACTGCCGGAAACCGATACCACCATCTTTGATGCAAGCATCGCGGAATTCAGCAGCCGCTACGAAGACGCGGTGAGTTTCATTCCCTCCATTGGCCGACTGACGACCCCCGACCTGAAGGCGCTGGAATATGCGACCTACCAGGGGACCTTTTCAGGTACCACATCAGACTTCCGCGTGAATGGTACGGTCCAGACAGGCCTCGGCGCGGTGAAGACTGATATCAGTATGACATTGCCCTCCGGAAAGCCACCGACCTATCAGGGTTCAGTGGAAAGCATGGAACTGGACCTGGGAAAGATCATCAAACTGCCCGATCTGGGCAGGGTAACCTTCAATGGAAAGGTAAAAGGCGCTGGTTTTGATGCAGCCACTGCGAAAACAGAGTTCAGAGGGGTCGTTTCCGGACTTGAATATCGGGGATACCGGTACAGGGATCTGACCATCTCCGGTAATCTCAGTCAACAACTCTTTACGGCGGAGGGAAGCATAGAGGATAAGTACCTGGAGGCTGGTTTTTCTGGACAGATCGCCTTCGACGATCAGGCGCCCGGATACCGGCTGGCGTTGGATGTCAGACACAGCGACCTTGGGCAGATGCATTTCACCCGCCGGAACATCACCGTCTCAGGCCGTCTGGAGATAGACCTCGCGGGCCGGGATCCGGATGACATGACGGGGAAGATCAGTGCAACGGACCTGGATGTTTCTGACGGGCCAAGAAATTACCGCTTTGACGACCTGGCCCTCAAAGCGGAAACGGATTCCGCAGGAATTCGGACCATCGAAATGGGCAATCGCGACCTGCGCGCAACCATGACCGGGGCATTCAGGGTGACTTCACTTTCGACCATATTCAATGCCTATCTCAGCAAGTACTATCCGATGTACTTCAAGTCTGCCGGTGATCTACCAGCCGACCAATACCTGAAGTTCTCTGCGCAGATCAAAAATCTGAGCAGCTATCTGCCACTCTTCGACGACCGTTTCACCGGCCTCGACGATAGTCGCCTGGAAGGCAGTATCGACGGGCGTGACCGCAGTTTCCGCCTACACGCCGAGATACCCGGATTTGGTTTCAACCGCACGATGCTCAGCGATCTGCGGCTCGACGGCATCGGCGACCTCGACAGCCTCAGGATCTTCGCCAATGCGGATCAGGTCACCTTCAATGACAGCCTGAAGATCCCAGGCGCAGCACTTTCCATCCGCTCATCCAGGGACATCTCTGAGATCAGGTTGAATACATCGACAGCTCAGACCAGCAATTCTGCCCAATTGTCTGTTTCCGTGCAGAATCTGCCCGACGGCGTGCGCATCTCCTTCAATCCTTCGGCCGTCGTCATCAATGACAAGACCTGGCGGATCGAACGTAACGGACAGATCACGATCAGCAGATCGTTCATCGATGCCAGTGATGTGCGGATCGTCAACGGACAACAGGAGATCCTGGTCGCCTCCCTGCCTTCTGCGGTGGGTAACAGCAATGACCTGTTGGTTACATTGCGGCGCGTGAACCTGGGCGATCTGCTGCCCTACGTGCTCAATGAACCAAAGATCGAGGGGATCACCAGTGGCGACATCACGATCGAGGATCCATATGGCCGGATGAATGTCTACATGAATGCGCAAACGGAACAGACGCGTTTCGAGGACGACTCCATCGGCATCACTTCGATCAATGCCAACTGGAACAACCGCGCCCGAAAGGCTACCTTCTTCCTGAATTCCGCCAATGAAGGATATGTGTTTGACATCCGGGGAGTAGCAGACCTTTCAGACTCGGTGCGGCCCGTGCTGGATGCGGATATCGACGTTGGGCTCCTGCGTATGTCGATCCTCCGCAAATATCTCGACATCGTATTCTCCGATATTTCAGGCACCGGGCAGGGCAAACTCAAACTCTCCGGCAACCTGTCGGCACCTGATATCACGGGTACTGTGACCCTGAAAGATGCTTCCGTGAGGGTGGGTTATACCCGTTGTCTGTATAGGCTGCAGTCGCCCTCCATCCATTTCAGGCCAGGGGTCATCGATTTCGGGACCATTCGGCTCCGAGATAGTCTCGGAAATGAAGGACAGGTCAGCGGTAACCTCACCCACCGGTTCTTCAGCAGGATCGGCTTTAATTTCTCCGCGCAATCCAAAAGGCTGCTGCTGCTCAATACTACCAAGCAGGATAACGATCTGTTTTTCGGGCGGGCGATCGGTCGTGTGAATTTCCTGTTCAACGGACCGGAGGACAATATGCGCCTATATATGGAAGGGGCGCCGGTCGACAGTTCAAGGATCGTCGTGCTTACCACAGGCGGCACCAAGCAAAAGGGAGATGTCGACTACATCGTCTGGCGTCAGTATGGCCGGGAGATGAACCTCGACTCGATGCGGACCTCCTCCGGAAACCTCTCCATCGATCTCGATCTCAGGGCGAACAATCTGCTGAAAGTGGATGTGGTACTCGACGAGTTGAGTGGCGATGTCATCTCCGCCATTGGCGATGGCACCCTTAAGATCCATACGGGAACCAATGAAGCAACGACCCTGAATGGCCGATACAATATCGAACGGGGGAGCTACAATTTCAATTTTCAGGACATTTTCAAAAAACCATTCACGCTGGAACCCGGATCCGGTAGTTACATCAGCTGGACCGGGGATCCATACGAAGCGGAATTGAACGTTCAGGCGCGATATCTGGCGGAAAAAGTCAGGATGAGCAGTCTCTTCAACGATCCAAATGCAGCCACGGTATCGGGTGTGAGTTCTGATGTCTTGCGGGAGAACAGTGATGTATTTGTGATGTGTCGATTGACGGGCTCATTGAGTCAGCCGAACCCGGCCTTCCAGATCCTGATGCCCTCCTACAGCACCATGCGGAACAATCCTACGATCGATGCCAAGTTGAAACAGATCAACCGCGATCCGCTGGAAGTGAGCAAGCAGGCCACCTATCTGATCGTCTTCAAGAGTTTCGCTCCCCAGGCAGCCGTGGTGGCCAGCAACATGAATGCAGAACTCGTGAGCAATACGATTTCCGGGGTGATCAACAGCATCCTGGCGAATAGTATGCAGAACTTCTTTTACAAGCTGTTCGGTTCTTCCATGGATGTGAACGTCAACTATTCCCGGATGCAAACGAACGGGACGGGGTCAACCGGCTCAGACGCTTCGGCTACCAATTACCGCGAAAATGTGAGTTTTCAATTCATCAAGTCGATGATGAATGACAAACTGATCATCACCTTTGGCAGTGACTTCAACTTCACGACCAGCTCCAGGGTGATGACAGGATCTCAGTCATTTCTCTTCCTGCCCGATGTGAACGTAGAGTATAAGATCAGCCCGGATGGTAAATTCCGTACATCGTTCTTTTATAGAAGCAACTTCGATGCGATGTCTACTTCCGGCCGGCGCGACCGGACAGGCGGGAACATATCGTTCCGTACAGAGTTCGACAGATTCTTCGGGTCGAAGAAAAAATAAACTTAATTGATTTAACAGCGAATCTGGGAGGTCATCAGCTCAGAGGATATGCCCCATCTTATCCCGCTTGGTATCCAGATAGCGCGCATTATGGGGGTTGGGGTCTATCCTGACGGGGACGTTCTCGATGATCTCCATCCCATAGCCCTTCAGTCCTGCACGTTTCCGTGGATTATTGCTGATTAGTCTGATCTTCGAGATGCCGAGATGTCGGAGGATCTGAGCTCCCAATCCATAGTCGCGTTTGTCCATTGGAAGTCCGAGATGCAGGTTGGCTTCCACGGTGTCCATGCCCTGTTCTTGCAGACGGTAGGCTTTGAGTTTATTGACCAGTCCAATGCCACGACCTTCCTGGTTCATATATAATACGACTCCCCTGCCTTCCGCTTCGACCATTTCCATAGCACAGTGTAACTGCTCACCGCAATCGCAGCGAAGGGATCCCAGGATGTCCCCCGTGAAGCAGGAAGAGTGCACACGCACGAGCACGGGCTCGTCTTCCGTCCATGTTCCCTTGATCAGTGCCAGGTGTTCGAGTCCATTGGGGTCATTCCTTTCCCGAAACACCACCAACTTGAAATGACCGAACTTAGTCGGCATATCAACTTCCACGACCTGTTCGATCAGAGAATCGGATTTCAGTCGATACTCGATCAGGTCCTTGATGCTGACGATGCACATATCGAATTTCCGGGCGATCTCTTCCAGTTGAGGAAGCCTTGCCATGGAGCCGTCATCATTCATGATCTCCACGAGCACACCGGCGGAGGCCCTTCCTGCCAATCTTGGAAGATCGACCGCTGCTTCGGTGTGTCCGCTCCTGCGAAGCACACCGCCCCGCTTGGCCCGCAGGGGAAAAATATGACCGGGTCTTCCGAGGTCGGAAGGCTTGGTTTCCGGATCGATCAGGGCCAGCACGGTCTTAGCCCTGTCATGAGCGGAGATGCCGGATGTGCAGCCTTTTCCGATGAGATCGACAGACACCGTAAAGGCCGTTTCGTGCAGGGCCGTGTTGTTGTTGACCATGAGTTCCAGCCCGAGTTCATCACAGCGTTCCTCCGGTAATGCCGCACAGATCAGCCCCCGGCCTTCCTTGCTCATGAAGTTGATGATCTCCGGGGTGACCTGGTCGGCCGCAACGATGAAGTCCCCTTCGTTTTCACGATCCTCGTCATCCACGACGATCACCATCTTCCCATTCCGAATATCTTCTATCGCGCGTTGGATCGTATCGAGCATGCCAGAAAAAATTTTTGCAAAAGTATGTCTTGAGAACAAAAGAAAGAGGAGCAGGGTTCACCTGCTCCTCTCGAATATTTAAATCGAAGTTCAGTCGCTTAGAAAGAATAGCGTACTGTGAACTGTCCTCTCCAGCGGGTGGAGAGATAGTTGGAACCACGAATATCAAGGATATCTGCAGCAGAGTTGTTGCTCATGTTACGATAGGTGAACCTGGGTGTCAGCGTGTTGCTGGCGGTATTGACTCTGTAACCTTCCATGCTGATGAGAGAGTAGGCATCTACACCCGGAGATACAAATACACGACCCCAAGAACGATTCAGGAAGTTGGTGAAGTTGAACATGTCGAAGATCAGGGAAACCTTCTGGCTGTTCTTACCACGACCGATGTTCAGGTCCTGCTGGATGCGCATATCGACGACATGGCTCCACGGGAGGATGGCGGCATTACGCTCCACGAATTGACCACGACGCTTGTTCAGGTATTTGTCGTTGTTGATGTAGGCATCCAACTTATCCCACTGCTGGGCAACACTGTAGGTAACGCCGCTGGTGGTATACGCTTCCGCGAAGCGGCTCCAATCGGCCAGGTCACGCGGAACGTAGATCAGATCTGTACTTTCTCCGTTGGCTCCGTTCTGATCGAAGATCATGCTACGAGAGTAAACATAAGAATAAGGCGTACCGGACTGACCATTATAGAACATGGTAAAGGTGGTACCGAGCATATCGTTCAGCCAGTTGACCTTCTTGGACACATAGGCATTCACGCGATGCAGCTGTGCGAAGTCTGAGCGGCTGCGCGTGATGTTGTTACGACCATTCCGAGCTTCAACGTACCTCCACTGAGAATTGTTTTGAGAGCTGGTACCGTCGAACAGGGTGTAAGAATCTCCCCAGCCATAGGTGGCGTTGAAATTCCAGCCACGTCCTGCGGATTTGTCAATCATCAGGGTGTAGTTGTAAGAGAAGCCCTTGTTCTTCTCACCGTTGGCGATGATGAAGATTCCCGTGGAATATGGGTTCTGGATACCTGTGGCGTTAGCATCGAAATCCGTCCGGACGTAAGAACCAACTGACGTACCGTTGATCGGGAGGAACACATCCTGACCGAGGTCGTTCTTGGTTTTGGTATTGCTGAATACGTTGTAGTACACTACTTCGTTCAGGTGCGACTGGAAAAGGAGGTCACTGGTGATCTTCCAGCCTTTGCCGAAGCTCTTGTCGAAACCGAGAGAAGCTTTCAGCACTTTTGGAACCTTCAGGTCTTTAGCCATCAGATCGATCTGACCGGAAGGCGTAGCCACGGTAACACCCAGGTCTGAAGGCTGATACTGATTGAACGGATCCGCACGGAAAGTGATGTTCGGGTTGTTGAGGGCAACACCACCGACGTTCACACCGGTGTTGTTGAAGGCTCCACCAGGCCATACGAGGGGTAGGCGACCGGTGAAGACACCCAGACCACCGCGCACTTTCAAACCTTTCTCGGCATCATAGGTGAAGCCGATGCGGGGAGAGAAATGCAACTGAGCGTCGGGCTTCTGGCCGGAACGGGCACCTTTCATATCCCAGAACCTTGACAGCACAGGCAGTGCTGTGGCATTGAAGTAAGGATCAACGTTGGGCGTAGAGAGGAAATCGAAGTAATCCAGGCGAACACCATAGTTCAATTCGAGCTTATCGCTCACCTGCCACTGATCGGCCAGGAAAACGGCGGCACGAACACTGTTGAACTTGGCGGCAGCCTCGCTACCATCACCCACGACCTTGTCAACCAGGGAGAAAGAACGGGTGTACTGGGCGGGACGCAGGTCCTGCAGCCAGTGATTCACGAAGTTATAGGTATAGGTACCATAGTTATCGCGTACAAACAGGTTGTAAGAACGGCTGTATTCAGCATCGACACCAAACTTGATCATTCACAGAATTCATCGTCACACGGGGGAAGTCTTTGCCCAACGGATCACGGTCATCCAGCACATTCGTGAAGGTGAGCAACAGCTTGTTGGACAAGCGGTTGGTGAAACGGCTGGTCAACTCACCGGAGGCAGAGTTCGTGGTGGACGGGATCAGATAACCGTTATTAAAGAAACGGATCTGGGTCGTCGTACCGGCAGAAGTCAGGGAGCGGTCAGACTTGGTATAACGATAAGAAAGGTTCAGGCGATGCTTGCTGTTGATATTCCAGGTCAGCTTGGCGGCCAGCTTATTGGAGTTCAGCAGATCCGGGATGTCAGTGTAGCTTCCGGGATCATAGCCCAATGTCTTCAGCTTGGCAACGATCAGGCCTACAGAGTCCTGCATGGCGGAGGCTCCGGGCGGGTTGCGGAAAGCGGAGGGGGTAAAAGGCTGAGGGCGCTCGTCGCGCTGGATCTCGGCGCTTACAAAATAGAACAGCTTATTCTTGATGATGGGGCCGCCGATGGTGGCACCGATCGTATTTGCCTGGAAGTCGGGCAGGCTGATGGCGGCTGCTTTGTCGCCGATCGGTGTGCGGCCGGCGAACTGCTGGTTACGGTTGATGAAATATGCAGATCCTTTGACCGTGTTGGTACCGCTCTTGGTGATGGCGTTCACAGAACCACCGGTGAAGTTACCCAGGGAAACATCATAGGGAGAAACACCGACCTGGAATGATTCGATGGCATCGATACTGATCGGAGAGGATCCGGTCTGGCCACCGTTGGTGCCGGTTTCCGACAGACCGAAAATGTCGTTGTTCACCGCACCGTCGAACATGATCTGGTTGTATCGGTTGTTCTGACCTGCGATGGAGATACCTCCGCCGAAGGTCGTCTTGGCCTGGGGCGTCAGACGGATGAAGTCTGTCAGGTTACGACCAACCGTGGGCATGTTTTGCATCCGCTCAGCAGAAATATTGCTACCGACTCCGCCATTAACAGTTTGCTTGGCGCGGGTACCGGTAACCACTACTTCGCTCAGTTGTTGGGAGCTGCTGCTCATGGTAAAATCTTCACGACCCGTTTCACCCAAGTCGAGATATACTTCTTTCCTTGTTTGAGTGGTGTAGCCCAGATAAGAAACCTCAACGGTATAGGGGCCGCCAGGTTGCAGGTTAGACACCGTGAATCGGCCATTGGCTGCGGAGGATGCAGTCACCACCGTTCCTGTGGGCAGGTGGGTGATCTTCACGGAAGCACCCTGGAGAATCTCCCCACTGGATGACTTCACGACACCGCTCATCGTACTGGTGGTGACCTGTGCCTGAACGGCAACTGCCGCCAGCAGGACCATCACCATGGAGGCGAGGAACTTGAATATGCGCATAGACGTTGTTTTTAGGGCACAAAAGTACCGCCTTTTGTTGAAAAGCGCGATAACATACTATTAACAAACGATGAAGTCAGTCCCTGAATAAGACAGAGTCTGAAATAAAAATGCATCAAGAAATATCATTATTTCTTGATGCATTTGCAAAGTTCAGGTCAGTTCTTAAGATGATTTCGAATGATTGGGATAATGAACGCCAAGTTATCCACATTTCACCCACCCAATCAGCCGGTAAAGAACGAAAGAAATCACCTGATCAGATTCTCCAATTGCTTATGAAGTTCGGGGCCACGCAGGTTTTTAGCGATGATCTTGCCGTCCGGGCCTATCAGGAGATTCTGAGGTATGCTGGACACCTTGTAGAGTTGCGCCACTTCATTATTCCAGAACTTCAGGTCGCTCACATGTGTCCATGTCAGCCGGTCATCTGCGATGGCCTTGAGCCAAGGATCCTTGCTACGGTCCAGCGACACGCCGAGTACGGTAAAGTTTTTCGACTTGAACTTTTCGAAGGCGGCCACAACATTCGGATTCTCATCCCGGCAGGGGCGGCACCAACTGGCCCAGAAATCGATCAGCACGTACTTACCGCGGAATGATGCCAGGGTCACGGGCTTCCCGTCCGGGTCATTCTGGGTGAATTCAATGGCCTGCGAGCCAACAGCCCCCGCCTTGGCGTCAGACAGGGTCTTGGCCACCATCTGACCATAGAAACTCTCTCGGGCCGTTGCCTTCAGCAATGCGAACCGGCCTTCCATGATGGTCAGGTCTTCTGTGAGTTGCGACATCACCAAAATAGCAAAGGGTGCTACCACGGACTGGTCATATTTACGGATGTAATCGTCTGTCCGGCGATTGATGTCTGTAACAACGGCTTCATACTGTTTGCGCAGGGTTCCGGAACTATCCGAAGCACCTCCGTTCAACTGCTGTGCCAGCGCACTGACCTTCCCGAAGGGTGCGCTGAATTCGTTGTTAAAGGCAGTAAAGGCATCATGCGCTTTGGAACCGGACACCCTGGCCGCCAGGAGGGAGTCCTTGTGTCCGGAGAGTTTCACAATTCCCGGCTCTAGGAATAGAAACAGCCGCTGGTCTGTTCCGGGATAATTGAGATAGTAGAGGTTGGATGCGGGTAGCGAGCCTTTCATCGTGAACCTTCCACCGGAGGTCTTCGCCGTGGCGATGGGGGTAGTCTGTTCCGGGTTCTGATCCCGGAGTGAAACCACCGTGCCGTCAGGCAGTCCGGACAGACTTCCCTCGATGGTGATCGTATTGGCGGACTGCGCCAGTCCCATGAGCGGAAGCAGACAGCAGTAGATCAGGATTCTTTTCATTTTGAATGTCTTTGTTTGAGGATTTCCCGGATATCCTGCAATTTATATCCTTTGCTGTTAAGCAATATTAAATAATGAAAAAGCAGGTCTGCCGCTTCGTTCACGAAGAGATCAGGCTCATGGCGCATCGATTCGATGACCAGCTCGACGGCCTCTTCACCCACCTTTTGGGCGATCTTGGCTTGTCCTTTACCGAAGAGCGAGCGTACGTAGGATTGTTCATCATCACTGCGTTTGCGCAGCTCGATGATCTCCTCCAGATAGGTCAGGAAATCACCGGAATGATTGACTTCATTCCAGCAGGTGTCCGCCCCCGTATGGCAAACCGGCCCGCGGGGATGCACTTTCACCAGGATCGTATCCCCGTCGCAGTCAACCGACAGACTTTTCAGATCGAGCAGATTACCACTCTCCTCTCCCTTTGTCCACAAGCGCTGACGGCTGCGGGAATAGAAAGTGACAAAGCCTGAACGAAGGGTCTGCTGCAGGGACTCTTCGTTCATGTAACCCATCATCAATACCTTCAGGGTGACATCATCCTGCACGATGGCAGGTACCAGTCCGTCGGGATGTTTCTTAAAATCGATCTGCACTTCGGGGGCTTTAATGGTGAATATTAGCGGTAAAGTTCCGTAAAATGCCGATTACAACCTGACCCGGACACCTTCCTCAGACAAATACTGCTTTAGATCGGGGATGGAAACCTCTCCGAAATGGAAGATGCTCGCGGCCAGCGCAGCATCGGCACCTTCGCGAAAAATATCGAGGAAATGTTCCGGGACACCCCCGCCACCTGAGGCGATGACAGGCACCGGCAGAGCGGTCGACAGGGTGCGGGTGATGTCGGCGGCGAATCCCTGCTTGGTACCATCATGGTCCATGGAAGTCAACAGGATCTCCCCTGCCCCCAGACGAACGGCCTCTTCTGCCCATTCTTCACACCGGATGGTGGTGGCCACCCGGCCGCCATTCAGGTACACATACCAATGACCATCGGCCTCCCGGCGGGTATCGATGGCCAGGACCACACACTGGCTGCCGAAGGAGCCTGATAGTTCCCGCAGGAGTTCCGGCCGCCTGACGGCCGCGCTGTTGACGGAGATCTTATCGGCTCCACTTTGCAACAGCACACTCACATCCTCCACACTCGATATCCCGCCACCAACGGTGAACGGGATGTTGATATGCCGTGCGATCCGGGTCACCAATTCGCTCAGGGTCTTGCGTTTTTCGACGGTAGCCGTGATATCCAGAAACACCAACTCGTCAGCGCCCTCCAGGGCATATCGGGCTCCCAGCTCAACGGGATCCCCGGCATCGCGCAGGTTCACAAAATTGGTGCCCTTGACCGTTCGGCCATCTTTGATGTCCAGACAGGGTATGATGCGTTTTGTTAGCATGTTGTTCAGGTATCCTTCAGTGATCTCAACTTGAAAAGGCGGTCAGCTCCGGCAAAGAAATATGCTGTTCATAAATGGCTTTCCCCAGGATCGCACCGCTGCAACCCAGTGTCCGCAAGGCTTCCAGGTCGTCCATCGAACTGACCCCGCCGCTGGCGATGAGT
>JAJTFQ010000042.1 GCA_021299955.1 Chitinophagaceae bacterium | reverse complement strand
GCGCAACGCTCCGGATGACCGGGGCGTTGCGGAAATACAAAGATAAGACAATTCCGTGGAAATCAAATATCAGTCGGCGATGCCCAGTTTTTGTAAGACCACCCGGGCCATGCCTACATACGACTCATGACTGTAACCCGCGATGTGCGGGGTGATCAGTACCCTTGGATCGCCCAGCAGCCGATCCAATTGCAGACGCTCTGCCTCCGTGTAAGCATCCAGTCGTTCATTCTCCAGGACATCAAGCCCCACCGCAGAAATCCGGGAACCATCCAGCGCCCGAATGATGGCAGCCGTGTCATGCACCTTGCCCCGGGATGTATTCAACAATACAGGCCGGCGAACCAGTCTGCCAAAAAATTCATCATTCACGTAGTGAAAGGTCTCCTCCGTCAGTGGCAGATGCAGACTGACGACATCCGAATCCGAGAGGACCTCCTCGCGTCTCGCCTCCCGGACATACCCGCCGGCAAATCCGGTCCGGTAACGATCATGCGCCAGCACGGTCACCCCGAAGGATGAAAGCAGCCGGGCGAAAGCCTCCCCCGTATGCCCATAGCCAATGATACCCACGGTTTTCCCCGAGAGTTCCACCCCGCGGTTGGCATCGCGGACCCAATGGCCCGCCTTGACCTGGTTCGCCGATAACGGGATCCTGTGCAATAACGACAAGAGCATGCCCAGGGCATGTTCCGCCACCGCGTTCCGGTTGCCTTCCGGACTGCTCACACAACGGATGCCCCGAGATTCGGCGAATGCCGTGTCAATAAGCTCCATCCCACTGCCCAGCCGGCCGATCCATTCCAAACGCACCGCACGCTCAAGCACCGGCTGGTCGATCTTAAGCCGGGTGGTTACGATCAGGCCCGTAGCCTCGCCAATGCAAGCCCGAAGGGCATCCGCCGTGATGTCCGGAACATGGCGCACATCATAGCCCTTCGCCTTCAGCGTCATGGGCAGCCAGTCGTGGACCGGAGCGGTGATGATGACGACAGGTTTCATGACATGCGGGGAATGAGGGCGACGAACTCGGAAACAGACAGTTGTTCCGCCCGCCTGGTGAAAATGGGATCAGACAACTCAGCTGCCGGAAACAATGCCTTCAGGGGATTGCGCAATTGCTTGCGGCGTTGACCGAATGCCGCCTTCACCAGCACCATGAATTTCCGGTGGTCTTCGATCCGATAAGGATTCCCGGCATGCTTCAGACTCACCACGCCGCTCTTGACCTTCGGAGGCGGATTGAAACAACGCTCGTCTACTTCAAAGAGATAGCGTACCTCAAAATAGGCCTGCAGGAGTACCGACAAAATTCCGTAGTCCTTGGACCCCGGACCTGCGGCGATCCGCACGGCCACTTCCTTCTGAAACATACCAATGACCCGATCCACCTGATCCCGCCAGTCCAACACCCGGAAAAGGATCTGGGAAGAAATATTGTAAGGGAAATTGCCGATCAATGTAAAATGCCCTTCAAACGGTGGCGGTGTATCCAGAATACTGGCTTCGATCAATCGACCCTGAAGTGAGGGATAGGTCTTCAGGAGATATTCCACCTTTTCATGATCCACCTCGATGGCCCGGAAGTCGATGTCCGGCAGTTCGATCAGAAATTTGGTGAGCGCCCCGCCACCGGGACCGACCTCTGCCAGTCGGGAGAAAGGCTCTTCGGTCAAGGCCCCAACGATCCGGCGACACACGGACGCGTCTTTCAGGAAATGCTGTCCGAGCGACTTTTTCAGGGTGTACATCAGGTCAAAATTACAGGAAACATCCCCGTTTTCCTTGTACCTTTAACGTTAAAACGCACATCATCTTATGAACGTGACCCCCGCGAGGCCCGTTGTAGGTATCAGCATCGGCGATATCAACGGCATCGGCCCAGAGATCATCATAAAGACCTTCTCCGATAGCCGCCTGACTGAATTCTGTATCCCCGTTCTGTTCGGATCGAACAAGGTCATCAATTTTTATAAGAAAGAACTGGCTGACTACAACCTGAATTTCACCATCACCAAAGACCTCACCAAACTCAATCCCAAGCAGCTCAATATCTACCCTTGCTGGGAGGAGGAAATCGACATCACACCCGGACAGGTCAATGAAACCGGCGGGAAATACGCCGTCATCTCGCTGCGCGAAGCGGCACAGGCCCTCAAGGAAAACAAGATCCAGGCCCTGGTGACAGCCCCGCTGCACAAGAAGAACGTCCAGCAAGAAGGCTTCGATTTCACCGGACACACACCCTTCCTCCGCTCCCTGTTCGGTGTCAAGGATGTGCTGATGCTCATGGTGGCTGAAAATATGCGGGTGGGTGTGCTCACCGAACACATTCCGGTAGCGGAAATCGCACAACATGTCACCAAAGAAAATATCCTCAGCAAACTTCGCATCCTCAAGGAAAGTCTGCGCAAGGATTTCGGCATCGACAAACCGAGGGTCGCGGTACTCGGACTCAACCCCCACGCCGGAGACGAAGGACTTGTCGGCAAGGAGGAACTCGAACAGATCCGCCCCGCCCTCATCGAAGCCCGTAAGCAGATGGACCTGATGGCCTTCGGCCCCTACAGCCCCGATGCCTTCTTCGCCCATGGCCATCACGAAAGATTTGATGCCGTACTGGCCATGTACCACGACCAGGGCCTTATCCCCTTCAAGTCACTCGCCAAAAGTGAGGGAGTCAATGTGACCGTCGGCCTCGGTGCAGTACGCACCTCCCCTGACCATGGAACGGCATTGGACATCGCAGGTAAAGGCAGGGCAGATGAATCTTCCTTCCGCGAAGCCCTCTTCACCGCCATCGATATTTACAACAAGCGGATGGGATATGCAGATGCCCGCAGGAACCCCCTCCGAAGGGTGGCACATCAGGTCGTATCCAAGATGGAGGACGAACGCATCGAATTGAACTAACTTCCCTTCGGATAAATATAAAGCGGAGCTGCCATCAAACAGCTCCGCTTTATATTTATGGTCAGTTCATTTATTTGAAATCAGCATCCTTCAGTCCCGGATTGATGGAGTACACATCATAAGAGATTTCCACCCTGCCTTTCTTATCCGCCGGTTTCGCCTTGGGGTCCGCAGGTTTCTGACCCGGATCATATTCAAACGTGATACCCTTGGGAAGCTTGTAATCCTTGGTATTGAAGGTAACTACTACCTTGTCTGGCAAGCCATAGCCGGCATATTTACCGTAATCCATCTCCATTTCATAGGTGCCGTTCTCCCGGGTTGTTGTCACGGCCTTTCGGATCAGTAGCTTCTGTTCGTCGATGTACAGGGTTGACAGAATGATGTCTGTCTTTTCATCGGTCGGCAGCACTTTTACCATCCGCATGGCTGTCCCTTTCAGGGAGGCCACGCCGGCATCAATGGCCGCTACATTGCCAGTTGCCAGTAAGGCATTGAGGTTGACACTGATGCCCCCCTTGGGCAATAAAGAAATGCCCCCGTCCTTTTTGATGTGGAACTTATCAGGTTTGCGGTACAACACCTGGATCCTGGAGACGGGCACCCGAAGAAAACTGACATCAGTTTTCAGTCGCCCCGTAGCCCGGTAATCATTGACAACGTCCATCTTCAGACGGAGTTTTTTCATCAGGGCGTCAACATCCTGGGCAGACAAACATTGTGGTATGAACAAAGTAAAAAGGAGGGCAACTCTCAGCATCATGTGTTCATAACACATCATAGCTAAAAGGGTTGCCCTCCCGGTTCAAAAAGGGAGTTCGGTATCAAAGGAATGCGTCACTCTCTCGGTAGGCGCGGATCAATGCCAGTTCCCCATCCTTGCCGGGTTTGGCGTTGCCGTGCTCCATGCCCATGATGCCTTTGAAGCCTTTCGCATGAATATGCTTGAAGATGTTCTTGTAGTTCATCTCGCCCGTGGTAGGTTCTTTTCGTCCGGGGTTATCGCCGATCTGGAAATAACCGATTTCGTTCCAGGTGCGATCGATATTCCTGATGATATCCCCTTCGTTACGCTGCATGTGGTACATGTCAAACAGGATCTTGCAAGAGGGACTGTTCACCGCCCGGCAGATCATGTAGGTCTGGGTGGAGGTGCGCAGGAAGAGGTCAGGATTGTCACTCAACGGCTCGAGGACCATCACAAGTCCGTGTTTCTCCAATACTTCCGCACCCATGCGCAGGGCATCGATCACGTGACCGGTCTGGATATCGATATGCTGGCTGCGGTCGAAATTTCCGGGTACGACGGTCATCCACTTGGCACCACAACGTTTGGCCACTTCTACAGCCGTCTGACAATCCCGGACGATCCTGTCTTTCCACTCCTGCTTGCCGGTGGCCAGGGTCATCGACCAGTGCCAGCGATCCGTGGTGATCACAAACACGCCCATTTTCATGCCCAGATCAGCAAGCGTACGGCCGATGCGTTCCTGTTCCGCAGGTGTTCTACTCATCATGCCATTGTCCTCGATGGAACGGAAGCCCATCGAATGTCCGAATTTGATCTGCTCGACAAAATCCTTCCCGGCATGCTGGGCGAACATCCCGTCATGGAAGCCATAGTCGAGGTTGAAGGGCTTTTCCGCCGGCAGCGGCGTAGAGGCATGGGAGGAGGAAACCAGTCCGGCCGACATCAGCGAACCTGCGGCCAATCCTGTCTGACGAAGAAAATGTCTGCGTTGCATGTTGGGTCGTTTGAAATGTTAAGTTAATGGAAATGCAAACAAGTTTGAGCATCCCACGGGAATATTCCGATTGTTGGGAAGACCGGTATCGATGACGTATCTTCCACAAAAAAACAGTGAGCATTGCATGGATGTATGCCGCCATGATCACGGCGGCGGGTGTGCACGGACAGGACACCGGTTTCAAGGCCTATTCGTTTCCCACCCCAGGTTCCAGTCACGAGATCAAGATGGTGCCTGTAAAGGGCGGATCGTTCAAGATGTCCACCGGTAAATTGTCGAAACAGGTTGGCGTTTCCGATTTCTGGATGGGTGCCTATGAAGTGACCTTCGATCAGTTCGGTGTTTTCTTCCGGGACGAGGATTTCGAGCAGGGATCCAAGGTGGATGCCGTGACCAGGCCTACTGCACAATATATCGACCTGAGCTGGGGCATGGGCAAGGATGGCGGATTTCCGATGAACAGCATGAGTGTGGACGCCGCGATGATGTTCTGCCGCTGGTTGTATCAAAAGACGGGCGTGTTTTACCGTCTCCCAACAGAAGCTGAATGGGAATATGCGTGTAAGGCGGGTTCCACGACCACCTATCCCTTCGGTCAGGATCCGAAACTGATCGGACAATACGCCTGGTTTGCCGCCAACAGCAAGGGGAAATATCAGAAGGTCGGACAGAAGAAGCCCAATGCCTGGGGATTGTATGACATGCTCGGGAACCTGGCAGAATGGACCCTGGATCAGTATGAGGTTGACTATCTGACGAAGATCGGCGACGATCCGAAGGACCCGCTCATCCGACCGACAACCCGTTACCCGCGCAGTGTGCGGGGCGGTTCCTACCTGAGTCAGATCACGGCCCTGACGCCATCGAACCGTTCAAAATCTGACCCTTCGTGGAACAAACGCGACCCGCAGATCCCCAAAAGCCGCTGGTGGCTCACCGACGGGATGTTCGTGGGTTTCCGGATCGTTCGACCTTTCGTTCAACCCAGTGCGGAAGAAGCGGAAAAATTTTATACATTGTATCTCGGAAATTGATAACCCTCCTTTAAAAATCAGACATGAAAGGATTCAACGATTCAAAGGGCACCTCACGCAGGGACTTCGTGCGTCAGAGTGGCCTGCTTGCCGGCGGCATCATGGCAGCCCCGCTGATGTCTAACGCCAATTATTATTCAGGGGCGGATGACACGATCAAGGTAGCCCTCATCGGCTGTGGCGGACGCGGAACGGGCGCGGCCATGCAGGCGCTGTCAACCACGCAGAACGTGAAACTCGTTGCTATGGCTGACGCGTTTCGCGACCGGATCGATGGTTGCTACAAGGCCATCACCAACGAAGAAAACTCGGAGAAGGGAAAGAACATCAAAAGCAAAGTGGACGTACCGGAAGAACGCAAGTTCGTCGGCTTCGACGCTTACCTGAAGGCCATTCCACTCGCAGACGTGGTCATTCTCTCAACGCCTCCCGGTTTCCGGCCGATCCATTTCGAAGAAGCCGTGAAGCAGAACAAGCACATCTTCATGGAAAAGCCCGTGGCTACAGATCCTGCCGGTGTGCAGCGGGTCCTGGCCGCAGCAGCAGAAGCCAAGAAGAAAAAACTCAACGTGGTGGTTGGCCTCCAGCGCCATTATCAAAATTCATATCGCGAACTGTTCAAGCGCAAGGATCTGATCGGAGACATCACCTCCGCCCAGGCCTGGTGGAACAACGACGGCGTATGGGTCAACAAGCGTAAACCCGAACAAACCGAAATGGAATACCAGATGCGCAACTGGTACTATTTCGTCTGGCTTTGCGGTGACCACATCACCGAACAACACATCCACAACATCGACGTCATCAACTGGTTCAAAGGCGGATACCCCGTCAAGGCCCAGGGCATGGGCGGCCGTGAAGTCCGGAAGGGAAAGGATCACGGTGAGATCTTCGACCACCATTTTGTGGAGTTCGAATACGCCGACGGATCCATTCTCAACAGCCAGTGCCGTCACATCAAGGGCACTTCGGCCCGGGTGGACGAACAGTTCATGGGCACCAAGGGACGCATCCATTGCGGCAAGGCCAACATCGTCGACCACAAGGGCAAAGTGCTCTATCAGTTCGATAAGAAAGGAGAGAATAACCCTTATCAGTCTGAACATGATGAACTCTTCGCCGCCATCGCCAAAGGAGAATACAAGTTCGCCGATGCGGAGAATGGTGCAATGAGTTCCATGACCTCCATCCTCGGACGCATGGCCACCTATTCCGGACAGGTGATCCCGATGGAGAAGGCGCTGAATTCCGGTATCAACCTCCAGCCGGCAGTATACGACTTCGCTGCGGCTCCTCCTGTATTGCCGGGCCCTGACGGTTTCTACAAGGTAGCCGTACCTGGTGTTACGAAGTACGTCTGATCAATGATCTGAATAATGTAAAACTCCTGAGTCGGGATGAGTTCCCGGTCTCAGGAGTTTTTTTTGAGATATTGTGGATATTTCCATTTTAATGATCCCGGATAAGCTTACGTCCAAATTGATCAGGCGATATAATTTCTAATTTCAAAAATGGCACCTGGTGTCAACTGAAAACGATGAATGAGTTCGATGTCCGGCGTTTCAGGATGTTCCTTAAGGTATGATAAGATCAATAACATTTTGGCCATACCTCTCTTTATACCCTTATCCATGCCGTCGCCAAATCCAACCTCTATTCCAAGATTAAAGACTTTCTCCGTGCCCCCTTTCATCGCATCGTCCAACATGCTTTCCACGACCATTTTGTGTGACAGCATCCGATCCATCCGATGTTCCATGATTAACAGCTCATGTTCAGTATAGGTGCTCAAATCCCATGCATTCACAGCTGCTATAAGACCATCCAGTTCCGCGCGTTGTTCTGGTTTCAGGACTTCCATAACTTTTTCAGGTTGGGTGAAAAATAACATCCACGCATCCTCGTGTTTCTCAATACCGAAAGTACTCATTCTGGCCAATTTCTCCCACTTTCTGATCTCAACAAATGTCATTGTTACCCCTTTGATGGCAACCTGCGGTGAACCTCCTGTCATGGGTTGGACATGATGGATCCAATTTGGATGATCATCAAAAAGAATATGATCGAGCAGACAAAGCGCATAGACAGGATACAGATCTTCGATATTGCCGCCAGGTTTCATCTGCCTCGTGTACAATCTGTAAGCATTCAACATCACCCGCTGTTCGAAATCAGCTGTTTTTCGGATCTGCATTTCAACAATGAAATGACGCCCCTTTCGATCCCGGCAACGAACATCGACGATCGACATCTTGAGCCCATCTATCTCCGCCTGCAATTCTGAGGGCAGATATTCGATCGTTTCGATGGGATCCTGCAAGGGTAGGAATGTGTTGAGTAAATGAATCAGCGCAGACGGATGGTGATGAAAGATCTGTTTAAAAATGCGGTCACTGCGCGGATCGGACATGGTTTGCTTTTTTACAAAGTTCCCATGTATCAAAAGCACTAAACCTGTCCAATGATCAAGATCTGAGTGTTCTTTTCAGAAAAACCGATGTGTTTTACTGCTCAGTTTTATGTGATTTCATGACTGTACAAATTCAATTATATCCTGGAAACAGATAACTCTTCGCTCTGTAAGTCAGCTTGATCAACAGAGCATGAAGTATGGATAAAATAAATATGAATACACTTTGTTGATCCAATCAAATAAATACATAATAACCTGATGTTTATCACTAATGAATATCTAACAAACAATGATGGCATTGGTTGTTGGCGACGCATAGCAAAAGTGAAACCCGGGAAACACATGCCTAAGTATGTGTTTCCCGGGTGCACCCGCACAGGACGCATACGCCCGTACGTATCAGAAGACAAGGAGCTTACTGATCAGTCCTTATCTTGACGGGATTGTATAAAGAGTTTGCGACCACCCAAGGCGGCGCCGGCTGCGAGGAGGAGGCTGATGCCGCCATCGACGGGAACAGTCCCATCTCCGTCATCCATATCTGCCTGTGCCATAACTCCGAATGAAGACAGCATAAAGCTTAAAATAAAAATATTGTTGCGAATGTGTTTCATGATGGATATGCTTTGCGATTATGGATTGATATTAGTTCCTGACAAGTTTCAGTACCTGGGAAACTCCCCGTTCATCGACAAGTTCTAAAAGATAGGTTCCGGAAACCCAAGTCTCAGAACCCTTGATCAAGTGCGTCGAGAGTTCCATCTGATGAGAGATGTCCTGCCTCCTGACCAATCGGCCATTCGAATCATAGATCTTCACGGTGTATTTACCCAATGCCTTGTTTCGGATGGACAGACTCACCTGAGCGGTCGATGAAGGGTTGGGATAGACTGTTACCTTGTTCTCAGCATCCAACGCATCATCCGGTGTAGCAACACCTGTCATTTTCTTCATGCTGAACACCAGCCGGAACCTTGATGAATCCATTAGCCCTGTAGCGGAAACCTCAAAGGGTACGATCGTTTCCCTATCAAGTGCAATCTCGCTCACCTTCCCCTTCTGTTGATCGACCAGCCATGCCGACAGGCCCTCCTGCTGCATACCGTTGGGCATGAATCTCATTAGATAGGACGCATTCAGTAAACCACCCGTACCCATCTGTACGAAGGATGTGTCCGACGGCCAGGGTCGCCCTTCTATACTCAATCTGCCGCTTTGCCCTGAAAGCCACAAGGATGGATTGGTCAGATTGGTGATAGCGGGTACATCTGACGGATCCTTGGCTTCAGAGTTTTGATCGTCCATCCGAAGGATCACACCATCAACGACATTACGAGAACCGGTCGTGTCGGGCAATTCAATATTCACAAACAGGCTGCCCGATTTTCTGCCCTGGTTGCCGTGTGGCTGTATACCGGGCGTCCCGGTCGATTTGTGGGTCTCAGAGATGGTGATCAATTGGGACGTTGTGTTTGCATCTTTCGGCACCACAAAAAACGCCGTATGACTTTCGATCAAATATCCGTTTGAACCTCCGTCTGTGATCTCCCACTGGCTGGTGCCGCTGTTGAAACTGACCGTCCGGTAGCCCCCCTGATTTCTGGAGCCCGCTTTTCTCGAATCCCAGAGGTAGAAAACGTTCTTGATCACAGAACTGTTAGCCGCATAAACGGCATCCAGATCCAGTGCAGACATATATGGGTTGCCCACCAGGGTATGACTGGCCGTCGCAGGTGGGGCGACGGATACCTGCACATTCCCCTGATTCAGCGTGCCAACACTTCTAAAAGTGGTAGCCGACGCATTGGAATTTCCGGAGAATGAGGTTGATCGATCTCCCCGAACAAATACCATGTACCCTTGAGCTGCATCGTTGTAATTCGTTGAAAGAGTAGGCACCTGCGTGGAGCCAAAGGACCCACCGGAGGAAGATGGCTGATAATACCTCAGACTGCTGACCAGATTTGGTACACCGATCCAGTCAAAACCGGCTGCCAGAGCCTGGGAAGAAGTGATATGTGCATGCCCCATGACAACAGTTCCGCTGTTGGCCGTCTGTGCACTCACATTGGCGGATATGGTCAGATCAGTCCCTGAAGATCCACCCATGAAGAAGTCTCGCAGTAACCCGGATCCTTTGACCGGAATGCTCAGAAGACGCCATGCACGACCACTACGTGTACCACCCGTTGTTAAAGCCATAAACCTTTCGACGATCACATTTCCAGAAATGGATGCCCCAATAGCAATGGGATGTACTCTGGCAGTACCGGTGGCATCACTTTTTAGTGTGAGATCAGAATTTGTAGTCAATACCCCAGCGGTCATTATCAATGATTCGGTGACAGACTGCACATTACCAGCACCTGTCTGTATCGTTACTCCTGAAGCATTATTCACTTCTAGTTTTGCAATCACTCCGGTTCCTGAAATGATTTGGGATGAAGCACCCGCCATAATTAATTTACCCCCAACCCCTGCTGTAATTGTGCCATTATTGGAGACCGCCCCTTGTACAGTCAAGACACTTGCAGACAATGCTACTGTATTTCCACTGGCAACAGACAAATCATAAATAATTCGAGACTGATCCAATGCAGGTATTCTCGAGACTCCGGAAGGTATGATTATTGATGCACCACCCGTGGGGACCGTTGCCGGCGTCCAATTGGAAGCCAAATTCCAGGCTGTGGAGGTAGCACCGGTCCAAGTCCATATCGGTTCACTAGTTGAATTTGAAATCCCTAACTGAAGCACATGAACATTGGTATTACCGGACCGATCTGTAGCCGTCACTTGGACATCATAAGTATTATTAGCTCCAGCATCTGACGGATTTTCGAAATCGGGTGCCGATAGGAATGTCAGGTGACCTGTTGTCGCATTCACGCTGAATAAGGCCTGATCCGCTCCCCCGGTTTTTGACCAGGTTACGATTTCATTCGAAGTGAACTGTAGGACAGCAGTTTCGTTTTCTACCAACGTTGAAGAAGATGGACTGATAATCGATCCTCCACCGCCCGAAATATTAGGAGATGTATTATCCAGGGTCATCTTTTTCACGGAAGTAGAAGAAGCAATCCCGTCGTTGAAAATATAGTCAAAGGACAAAGTTTGATCACCAGTGAGCGAAGTAGTGTAAACAATTGATTGTGCTACTTCATCAACCAATGCGGAAGTGGCAATCACTTCCGTACCGGAGAAAGTGACTACTATCACGTTACCCGAAGTGGTATAGGTGCCAAAGATTTTGGAGTTTTTGATCAAATTCGATCCAGATAGGCTATATGATTTACCGGATACGTTCAGTGAAAATGCATCATTAATATTGACACCTCCACTTCGCTGTATAGTCAATGTACTCCCGGTGTAGTTTCCAATTCCATTATTTTTCAGGTCATTATCGGTATCTGCCACATTCACATTCGCATCCATAATAGTGCTGCTAAATGAGCGGCCAAAAGTTGTATCAGCAATGCCACTCACCGTTCCTGCCGTATTGCTTGATGACGGGCCGGGGTCAACATAGAAGAGATAATCTGTATAAGGGCCATCAAGAGCTACGTCGGAAACTGAAACATCCGAGGATCCTGTACCCGTTATCATTGTAGTACCTGATCCGGCTCCACCTGAAGTATTTCTGACTGGATATCCAGAAACCGTAGCGTCGTCGTAATATAAATACCAAGTCTGGCCGGGAAGCACGCCCAATGGAGTTACTGTTAATGTAAACCCTGTCCCAGTTCCTCCTCCGTGCGCAAGCCCCTTATTGCTTCCACACCCATTTTGCGTGGTGGAGCCATTATAATAGGCGATGTTTCCTTCAGATACCGGAGAATAGGTGGCTAAAAGATCACCGATTGCCGAGCCATGTGTCTCATTAGGTGTCCCTGTTACTGTAGACTTGTAGCTCGCTAACTTGACTGAAGCCTGCCCACCAGCAGTACCTGCAAGATTAAAGGTGTACGTCCCTTCGTCGGAGTCATTATTGCTTATGGTTATCGTGGCACTTCTTGCCAACCTTACCGGCGTGCTGCTTGGGTTAGAATACACACTTCTGGGCAAGAATGTGACAGTAAATGTAGTACTGGAATTTGCAGCTACAGTTGCTGGAAAAGAAATACCCGAAATGGTGAAATCTGCTGCGTCCGTTCCTGAGGGCGTAATGTTGCTGACAGTCAGAGTTGAAGATCCTGTATTTTCGATCGTAAAAGACTTTACAGATACATAAGTGGCATTATCAATATAGCCAGTTCCCACATCCGTCCAGTTGCTTGTTGAAGTTGCGGTTGTTCCGGAAGCAATGCTTGTCCCATTTCCTACGATATTTATCTCCTGAGCATCTACCGCTACTGGTATTACTAGATGGAAGGGGAGGACAATCGCCAAAATAAAATTTGGATACCTAACAAATTGCATAAATGAGATATTAAATAACATGATGGTGATTTGATATTACCGTTAATGTTTTCGTTCCGCTGTTGTACGTCCATCCGGACGCACTGTTGTCGTCCGAAGAAATTGTAAGCTCCTGACTCATCCCTTGCTTTTCTACAAAGGAGAACGAAAGCAGCAGGATCAGTAACGCCTTGCCTTCCCCGAATTGAAAGATTCCCATACGCTTTAGTTTGTTAGTTGACTGTGTTGACAGGCTGAAACCCTGATATGATCCAGGACTTTTTGCATTTTTTTACGTCGTGAATGCTACGGAGAGCATGCGACGATTATTGCAAATTTATTATACAACAATGATTATCAATGATTTGTGATATGTAACACACATGTCACAACATGATTTCGAGCATGTCACAAATATGTCACATCATGATTTCGAGCATGCGACAAATATGTCACAATCCAATATTTTTCAGAAAATAGGCGGCAATGGAAGAGGAGGGGCTGGAAAAAAGCGAATGAGATAACTGAAAACAAGAAGTTTTCTGCACAGCGTTAAAATGTCCGAGATGCGAAACAACTTCCCGACAAGCTGGAAAAAACGGTAGGTGGAGTTGGGGATCAGAGTTCTGACAGGAAATCGAAGAGTTCTTTCTCTGTATGCGTGAGGCCCAGTTTGTTCCTCAGGCGAATGCGGCCCATGTGGACCGCCCTGATGGATTGCCCGGTGATGTCAGATATCTCCTTGGTGGTCATGTCGAGTTTCAGGAAGGCGGAAAGTCTGCGTTCATTGATGGTTAGCCCGGGAAAACGCTGGTTCAATCGGTCATAAAAGCCGGAATGCAGCAGCTGAAAGCGATATTCGAATTCCTCCCAGGCCTTGGCCTTCCTGTCGGAAGCGGAAGCGATACCGAGCTGCGTCTTACCCAAAGACTGGATGTCCGGCGTGGGTTTTACAGGATCGAGTCCGCCAACCAATCCCTCTATAATGCTCTGCTTGTTGAGTTCCGCTCGTATGGTTTCCAGTTCGGCATCCCGCTGGTCAAGTTCGGCCTGAAGCCGTAGCTGTTCAAATTTGGACTTGCGTTCTTCCAGATCCCGTCGTACGCGTTCGAACCTCATTTTCCGGTTCCGAGTCCGGAAACGGATAAATGTGGCCATCGCGGCAGTAGACGCAAGCACCAGTGTGATGGTTAAAAACAAATGCTGACGTTTGGCACCCTGTTGCTGGTGTTCCCAATCTTCGACCATCTGGCTGTAACTGCGCTTGAATTCCGTACGCATCAACTCCTCCTTCGCCTGCTGCACCTTTAACTGCTGTCCCAGATTGGTAAACAGTTCAACGTATTTAACCAAGGAATCGGATGGGCCCGTTTTTCGGTATATTCTGTAAAGATATTCGGATATCAAAAAGAGGTCAGAAAGTCCATTATAATGATCAGCATACCCAATGGCTTCAGTATATGATTTTTTAGCTAATTCAATATTGTTTAGCTGCTCGTATGCCTGACCTTCAGAAATAAGGATGCTGGCCACAGCCGGGATGTTGCCTAACCGTATGGAGATGATCCGGGACTGTTTCAAAGATTCAAAAACTTTCGATGGATTATTGGTCTTCAGGTGAAGCAAGGCCCTGATATTATGGATTGTCATCAGCTTCTCTTCATTGTCGGGCACATCCTTCACCATGGAGATGGACAGGTCGAGCATGGAATCAGAACGCTGAAATTCCCGCTGGTACATGTGGATGATCGCCATATTCATCCGATAGGTAAGCTCAGTGGTCACCGGCAGGATGTTGCCGGTTTTTTGATATCCGGCCTGCAACATTGCATAAGAATCGTTAAAATATTTTTTGGCTTTGCCATAATCTTCCATCGTCAGATAGACGGCCCCCAGATTATGATAGGCCATTCCCGCTTCAACCTCATCGCTGACCTTCTTTGCCAGGTCGTAATGTTCGTTGAAAAAATTGACAGCTAGGTCAAATAGCCCCTTATACATGCTGACTCCGCCGGCCAGCTTGTATGACTCGATCATGGCGGACTGGTCCCCCGTTTTCTCGGAAAGCCCAACCGCCAGTGTGGCATGCTCAAGGGCTTTTTTGTAATTCGTCTTGGTCAAAGTATTGGCGATGCCGATATGGGCCCTGATCCTGGCGCTATCGGTCGTGGCCCCGTTGAGCATGGCCTGGAGCGAGTCGGGTATGTCCTGGCCGGCATGAACATTCAGGTAGAGCAGCATAAATGCCGTACAAAGCGCCAAACCCTTTACAAGATAGACTCTTACTTGACCGGCCATGATAATCGACAGGTATGTTCTCACGCAAATTCAAATTGAAACCAAAACATTCTGTTTCGGATATATGCACCCCAAAAGTCGGTGTTTCTGTTTAATCATTCATATATGATTGTATTAGCCCTCTAAATGACTGGACAAAAAATTGTAACCAATTTAAGTCAGAAAATTTAGGGACCATGTCAAAGAATCGAAGGACATTCACAGCGGCCGAGAAACTGGCCATCATCAATGAAGCGGAACAATTTGGGATCACACAGACCCTCCGCAAGCATAATCT
>JAJTFQ010000041.1 GCA_021299955.1 Chitinophagaceae bacterium | reverse complement strand
GCGACTGCAGCATTGAAATTATTGAAGTTCGTGCCCGTCGGATAGGTGGTGGGTTGTGCGTTGTTGATCGTGTAGGTACCTCCGGGGAAAGGCGGGTTCATGGTCACCTGCACTGAAGTGCTGGTGGCTGACTGGCCGGAGCAGGTCACCACACAACGATAGAAGCCGGATATGCTGGCCTCGATGACCGTGTCTGCGAACAACAATGGGTTACCCACATTGGTCCACGGACCTGCCGCCGTGGCAGCCACTTGCCACTGATAGGTTTGGCCTGATCCGAAACTTTCACCATTCAGATCGAGTGCAATGGGGGTTCCGATGCAGAAGTTGACATTCGGGGTGGCCGTGGCCGTACCCGCTGTCGGCGGAGTCGTACAAGGCGGCACGGTGAATTCCCATGCACCCGGATCAGGCGTCGTCGCATTCCGGGCTGCCCCGGTGATGTCGACGGTAACACTGGTAACGGGCGTACCCTTATTGTCGATAACAGGCGTACGAGGCCTCAGATCTCCGGTAGCGGGACTGGTAAAGAGCGGATTACCGAATACGGAGTTGGCATCCCCGTTGGTGGCTGTCTGCCAGGCCGCCAGCGTCGTCCGATTGGCGCCATTGTATCCTACATGTGCGGATGGCCCTTCTACAAAGAACGCGTTATGGTTAGAGGGCAGCTCTGTACCGGCAAACATATAGATGCCAAATTTCGAACCGCTTCCCGCACGACGCATGCTGAAGATATTATTGCGCAATGCAACACCGGTGGTGGTCGACGAATGATAGTATCCATAGGATGCCGTGGTGACAGCCTGGGTTGTCGTAATATCCACAGTGTTGTAATGGATAAGGGTGTTATCCGATCCACTATTGTAAATAGCATAGATCGTTCCCAGTCCGTTCATGTTGTAGATCGCATTGTTGGCAATGATGTTCGGATTGGTGGCATCTCCATCGGATCCGGACAGATAGATAGGATAGGCCCCGGAGGTAGAGGTCTGCGCTGCGCCAAATGGATTATGGAATCGGTTGCCGATGACCTTCAGCCCCGGGTTGATCCCGGCGGCATAAACAGCGTAGTAGGTCGTCACGACAGCACGCGTGGGCCGCGAGAATTCATTGCCCTGTACCAGGGTATTGTTGGCGTAATACAGATCGACCCCATCCAGATAGTAGTCCTGGATGATGTTCCCGATCAGACGGTTATTGGTGACCGGTGTAGCCGATGCTCCGTATATCGGGAAGGCTACATAACCACCAATGATCACGTTGCGATCAAAAAGGTTGTGATCCGTGCCCGCGTCACCAGAAGCGGTGGAGGATGGGCCGACGGACAGGACAATGCCGGCATAGTTGGTTGAGGCTTGCGTCTTGTCAACTTCGACGCGGCACTTCCGGAACACGTTCGAATCCGCATTGTTGCGGAGGTGAACGCCATAACCGAACTCCGTGGAGGTGGCACCCAGTGCCACGATGCGCAGACTATCGAAGATCTGGTGATCTGTGCCGTTCAATTTGATCGTCGCGCGCTCATCTGTGTTGGTGGACAGATACTGGATCGCATTTCCATTGCCGTTCCAGGTCACGGTGTTGGTGGCAGATGCCCCCTGGATCGGATCCATGATCAGCTGTTCGACATAGGGACCGCTGCCCGGCACGACGTTGAACACGATCGGTCCGTTGATGCCGCATCGCAGGGCATAGTAAGCATCGGAGAAGCTGTTGAAATTCGTACCACCGGTAGGTTGAGCCTTATTGATGGTATAGGTTCCTCCGGGGAAGAACGCATTCACCGTCACCTGCAGCGCAGTTGAATAAGCCGTCTGACCGGTACAGATCACAGCACAGCGATAGAAGATGGTTGCGGAGGGATTGACCGTCAGACCGGGCGTATTCAGCACCCCGCCGACATTGGTCCATGGACCTGCTGCTGTGGCGGATGACTGCCACTGGTAGGTCTGTCCTGCGCCAAAGGAATTGCCGGATAGTCCAAGGGTAACTGCCTCATTCGGGCAAACCGAACCGCTAATGCTGGACGTAGTTGTACCAGGAGTCGGAGGTGCAACGCAACCTTCCACATCAAATTCCCAGGCGCCGATATCCGGTGTGGCAGCATTTCTTGCAGTCCCAAGGATATCTGTGGTCACACCTACAGGCGTGCCGAGGTTGTTCACGGCAGAGGACAATGGTTTGAGATTGCCGGTGGCCAGACTGCTGTAATTGGGTGTGACGGATAATGAGTTCGCATCCTGCGTGGCATTGGTCTGCCAGGCCGAGAGGGTGGTCCGGTTCACGCCGTTGAACCCAACGTGACTATTGGCACCCGATACAAACAGGTCATTTCGATTGGAAAGCAGTGAGGTACCAACAGTTGCAGAACTGGCATGTATGGCGAAATTGCTGCCCACACCTGCACGGGTGACCGTCACGATGTTGTTGCGGAACTGCGTCAACACTGTGTTTGCGGTAAAAGTGCCGAGCATGGAGAATCCCCGGGCGGTGGCTGATGAAGCAGGCGCACTGCCCGCATCATCAATGGAGATGGTGTTGTGGTCGACATTCAGGTTATCGGAACTGCTGTTCGCAATACCATAAATGCTTCCGTTTCCACCGATGCTGTAAATGGCGTTATTGAATACCCTGTTCTCAAATCCGGCCAGGGCATCGCAACTGCTGAAATAGATTCCGTAAAATGTTCCGGTGGAAGCCGGGGCAAAGTCGAACATATTGTGGATCCGGTTACCCTCGATCCGGAGCTTCGTACTCAATCCGGTGTAGTAGAACCCATAGTTGGTAGAAGATGCAGCACCCTTTCGATTGCTGCGGTACATGTCGTTGCCGCGGAAGAGTTGTTCGAATGTACCTGAAGCATAAACACCATAATAATAGAAATCACGGATGCGGTTGCCGATGAACTGGTTACGCTGGTTGGCCGTTCCGGTCGGATTTCCCATGTCGGTGATACCATAGTAACCACCGATGATGTCGTTATTGAGGAATCGGTTGAAATCGCAGTTGGCATTACCGGAGGTCGTTGCGCCGCTTGCCGATGATGAGATGACAATGGCCGCGTAGTTGGACGAGCTCAAAGAGTCGTTCGATCGGATGATGCTCCGGCGGAAGATGTTACTGTCTGCATCATTGGTAAGGAATACGCCCCAGCCGAAATCGGTGGTGGTGGCCCCGCTGGCGAAAATATTCAGACTGTCGAATATGAAATGATCGCCGCCGTTCAGCGTGATGACCCCTCGCTGCGCGGAGTTCGTGGATGTGAACCGGATCAAACGACCGTTACCATTGAAGGTGATGGTGTTGGTGGCAGAAGCACCATTGACCTTTGACATCACCAGCTGCTCGGTATAAGGGCCTGAAGCCGGGTCCACGTTGAATACGACCGGGCCGCTGATACCGCACTTGATGTAATTATAGGCGTCGTTGAAGGAATTAAAGTTCGTGCCTCCGGTTGGCTGATTGTTATTGATCGTGAAGATGCCCGATACCAAGCTCGGAGATACCACCTGCACGGAGGTAGAGTTCACGGTTTGTCCACTGGTCGTACAGGTAATGACGCAACGATACCAGGTGGATAAGGACTGGGTGGTGGTGAGGCTGGAGATGTTTGCTCCGGCGATGTCCACCCAGGTGCTATTATTGGTGGAACGCTGCCACTTATAAGTAAGTCCGGAAGCAATGGAGGCTCCATTCAGTGTCAGGCTGAAATCATCACCAGCGCATACGATCGTGGAGGAGGGGACCGTGGTACCTCCGCTCGGCGTACCGGAGCAGGCCACGGCCGGGGTCCAGGAAAAGATCGTATTGGGACGGGTGGTTTGGGTCCCCGTATTGGTGGTGGTGGCGGTTCCGCAAAGGTTCCCCAGGTTGTCAGCCCTGTAGGTATGTGAAGCATTAAAGGAAAGTCCGGTCGTCCAGGGAATGGTGGGGTTGCCCGTGAAGTCTGATGGCCCACCGTTACAGACTTCGATCATGATGTTGTCCGTACCATTCCAGTTGAAGCCACCCGGTAACGTGAATGAATTGTTTCCCAACACCGGCTGATAGTTCACCGGTGTGGTCGCCGCGGTGGGCCCGCTGAACACGTCCCAGGCAGTCGTCTGGAGGCTGGTAGCCGGTGTATGTCCTACCCTGATCTGCAATCCTTCGATGATGCCCGCGCTGTTCATGGCGGTAATATTCCAGCGGATCGCTGAAATGACACCCGCATTCATGCCCGCCGCATTCAATTCGGAAGCGCGAAACAGATACTGAGCACGGGATCCCTCGTAATACCCCTGGATCGGAACGGGGTAGGTGGTGTTGGTGTTTCCAACCGTACCCGTACCAATGGCGATATCGGTCTGAGCCCGAAGGACCGGGAACGACGTGATGAGCAGCATGACCATCGTCACGATTTTCATCCGAAGGGCAAGCCAGGCAGTTTTTCTCATTACAGTGTGTTTATGGATAGGCAAAGATTGCATAAGTTAATGGGATATACCCGCCACCGATCATCGGTAACGGGCGACTGGCGAGGCTTTGCAGAGGATAGATCCGTTTAATAACGAAATGTTAAAAAAATGGATGATGCCAATTTACAACATTTGAGTTATGTAAAAAAAGAATTGTCACTGATGAATGGTATTTGATGAGGATGGAGGGCAAAACATCCGGACGAGACTCCCGGGAACGGCGACCAGGCATAATCCGGACATTACTTTCCCGGGAGACCCGGTTATGTCTTTCGTTGGAAAATGACGCATGCATTTGCTTCCGAAATCATTTGAACTATGTTTGTACCGATGAAACCATGGTACAAACATGCTGCATTCACCAATGCGCTGAGACTCGTCGTAACTGCATTGCTGATCTGGCTGGTCTCCAGGAGAGTAGACCTGCGTGAGATCGGCGCCATTTTCCGTACAGCTGATGCCGGCTGGCTGGCTGGTGCCATCCTGATCTATGGCAGCACGCTGGTGATTTCCAGCTACCGATCGTCGATCTATCTGTCGGGCATCGGTATCCAACTCAGCCACTGGGATGCCCTGGGCTTATACCTCAAGGGAACTGTGTACAACGTTCTGCTGCCGGGCGGTGTAGGCGGTGATGGTTATAAGATCCTGATCCTGCGGAGTACGGACGGTCCCTCTGTCAAACAGATCTTCCAGGCTTTTTTCTTTGAACGCCTGAGTGGACTTTGGGCGATCTGCGCCCTCTTGTGCATATTAAATGGTACGCTTAGCACCCCGCTCCTGCCGCCCGTCTGGTCCTGGAGCGTTATAGGCCTGGGCACTGTCGGGTATTACTTCGTCATGCGCCGGTTCTTTACTGAGCATTCCAGGTACTTTGTCCGCACGCACTTGATCTCCCTTGGCATCCAGACAATAGTGTCAGTATCTGTACTTTGCATTCTGAAAGCCCAACCACTCCCCTTTGCATACGGACCCTACCTGATGAGTTTCCACGGCTCAACGATCTTTTCGATCCTGAACATCGGGCTCAGCGGTCTGGGTGTCCGGGAGTTTGCCATGGGCTATGCTGCGCAGATGCTGCAAAATGATGCGGCTTTGTCCGTTTTCGTTGCCTCGGCATTCTGGCTGGTTTCTACCGCAACGGCCATCCCGGGGCTTGGCTTTTTATTTTCCAGGGATAAATCAAGGCAGATGACCGCGCCTGCCTAATGCTGATCAAATCCAGTTCAGGCGAATGTTGTCGATCCCAAGCGCGGCGATGCGAGACCGAAGCATGGCAACTTCCTGTTGGTGACCCGGGATCTTCGTTTCGTGGGTTTCCACCAGCATGAGACCCACCTTATGGTAACTCCCGTTGTCGAGCATCCTCGTCAGAATAGCGATCTCCGCACCCTCCACATCCATTTTGAGGATGTCCACCTTTCTGTCAAGACCGGATACAAAGGCATCCAGATCCACCAGTTCCACATCGATCGAGTGATTCACATCGACATTACGCTTTTCTGCCACCAGCGTGGAACTGACCGTGAACTCAGCCCCACCCTGGCCCTCGGAACGGTCCTTATGGAAAAAGAAGGAAGCCATACCGGATCGATCGGACACGGCTTTTTTGTGCAGGGTGAAATGTTGATGGTGGCCAATTTTCCGGAGCAGGGCTTCATATGCCAGGGGGTCGGGCTCAAAGGCGATCACTTCCGCACCCCGCGCCAAAAAAAGCGCACTGATCTCGCCCACATTCGCACCGCAATCAAGCACCAGTGATCCGGGCCCTACAGTGCGCAAGATCTTTCGCAGGCGAAAGTAGCTGATGAGATATGCCCCGCGATTCAGGACGATGCGTTTGATGGATTGAAGGTAACGGGACATGGATGGAATTGATTTCCGGTGATATGATGAAAAGGCATGAAGGTCATCGACCGAAACAGGGATCAATCCTCCCGGATCCTGATGGTGATATCCTGCGGCGCCATTTCATCGCCACCGAAGAAGGGATACAATCGATATCCTTTGCCCGAAGATGTCTTTGCCGTCCGGTTCATGGTCGCCTGAGTGCCATTCGCCGTAAAGATGTACCGGTTGCCATCGACCTTGATGGTACAGGGTATGTCCGTCTTCAGCGGAACCTGGGTGATGAGTTGGGTGGTCCGCACGGAATCGTTGTAGACATAGCCAAAGAGTTCGAGCCGGTTCGCGTACCAGCGCCAACCGATCCGCGCACTGCTGACATGATGCTGCTTGTCGTCATCTGCAAAACCATATAGTTTGTTGATGTCCAGCTGATTGGTTGGGTTTACTGTGGCATAGATGGCAGAACTGTCGAATCGAACCGTGAATTTCTGCTCCATCAGGCTGGAATAGTACTTATACTGAGAAGGCGAAGCGGACTGCTGACCTTTCAGGATCTTGTAGGTCACAAAGCCATCTTCGCCCGCGTTGTTCACACCGATCTTATCGCAGGATGTGAAGAGAATGCTGAGCACAAGCAGGTAGGAAAAACATTTCATGTGTAAAATATTGTATGCAATCAGAAAATAAGACAGTTCTCCGGAGTCCTGCTCAGTATGAAGTCTGCTTCATCTGACCAAACACCTTGCGCCGCGCCGCTCTCCACCATATGAACCAGGTGACAGCCAGGGCGGGGTACACGATCACGACCAGATTGTTATAGTATATCGCTTCCCTCCAATCAAAATGATGCAAATGCATCACTGCGCGGGTGATCCCACATCCAAAGCACTCGATATCGAAGAAATACTTTGAGGGGCAGAGTTCGAATCCCGTACGGTCAAAGAAGGTTGCTGGAAGCAGCCACAAGATAAATGGAAACAAGGTCAGGGCTGCCAACCATCCCTTGTCCATCCATTTAAACCACTTGCTATCGGATTTCCCCTGCATAGATTTATGAAAAGACAAAGGCCATGCATCCCCAACGGACATGCATGGCCTGAGTCATCGGCCGTTGATGGCCTGTGATATGATCAATTGTAATAGTTCTTCATTTTAGACAATCCATGGATCACGCCGGGAATCCAGCAGAGGAAAGTGAGCAGCAGATTCACCCACCAATCGTTACCCTTCCAGTCGGAGAGGATACCCAGGGGAATGAAACCCCACCCTAGGATCACCAGAACGATGTATGCGCCCTTAGGGAAAGTATCTTCACCATCAGCCTTCTTCAGTTGGTTTTTCACCATCTTTTGGGCGGCCTTGAGCTTCATGGTCTCCTTAAGGGTGAGCTTCTGACCAGTCATTTCCTCATAGCTGCGGGGGGTAAGGTCCAGGAAGGCCGTCAGGTTATCGCGGAAGATCTGGTCAATGTTGTCGTTTACCTTCAGGTCTCCTGTCGGAAGGTTTGCCATTTTTGTTGGCACGGCTGCCATAGACATGGATGCGGCGATGAGCATCGTGAATAGGGACAGTGCAAAACGTTTCATATGAGTTAGGGTTTGGCTTGTTCAGTATCGCAATAATACAATTTTTTTAAAAAATTGATCAAAAATAATGGTAATAATTTTGAGATCACTCGATGCGGTAACATATCCGCCGAATAATGAACCTTCCCGACGGGATGGTGTTTGCCATCTTTAAAAATAGCGAATGCGAGAGACCGACATGTACGCCGCACTCTGTGAGCGCCGGCGTTCGAACCGCAAATTCGACCCTGCCCACCCGGTACCCGACGATGTGCTGGATCGCTGCCTTGAACTGGCTACACTGTCGCCGAACAGCAGTAACATGCAGCTTTGGGAATTCATATGGATCCGCTCTGAATCCATGAAGGCCAGGATGGTTCCGCTTTGCATGGGGCAGCAGGCGGCCTCCACTGCCTCGCACCTGGTTGCATTTATCACCCGCGGAGATCTGTGGCAAGCCCGGGCAACTTGGAATCTTGACCAGGTTCCGAAGGCAGCGTCAGAGAAGGACGAAAAGCGAAATAAACTCATGCAGAAGTATTACGGCACCCTGATGCCACTGGTCTACAGGCAGGACGTGCTGGGCATCTCTGGGCTGATCAGGCGATTGTTCACCGGGGTGCTGGGGCTATTCCGCCCGTTCATGCGGATGGGCAAGGCAGGTGATCGTCGGGTCGTCCTCCATAAATCATGTGCACTGGCGGCACAGACCTTCATGCTGGCCATTACGTCGGAGGGATATGACACCTGTCCGATGGAGGGGTTCGACCGGGTCCGGGTGGCCCGGGCATTGAGCCTGCCGGCCGGCGCCGAGATCTGCATGATCGTGGCCGTAGGTAAGGGTACGGAGGCCGGCATCTATGGTGAACGCCGGCGGGTGCCATCGGAGCAAGTGATCAGAAAGCTTTGACAGTCAAGGATTGGGTCCATGGTGATCAGTCTCCACCCAGTGCCCGGTAGAGCCGGATGGCTGTCTGGAACTGCATACGCTGGGCCTCGATGAGTTCCACATTCACCCGCAGTGCGTTTTGCCGGGCCAGCAGGACTTCGAGATAATCGGCCCTGCCGTAACGGAACAACGCGCGCGAAACGTCTACAGCTCCCAGGAGAATGAGGCTTTCCTTTCGTTTCAATTCAAATATGGTCTGAAGGTTGTCCAATCTGCGCAGTTCTCGCTGCACTTCAAGATATGCCCCGCTCAGTATCGCCTGATAGTTGAAGATCGCCTCCCGTTGAATGGCATCGGCCTTTGAGAACTCCCCCGCGATCTGATTTCGGTTAATGACCGGTCCCGCCAATCCTCCGATCAGACTGTAGGCGATCGATTCCGGAAAAAACAGCAAGGCGCCGGGCCGATAGGCCTGTAAGGCCATTGATCCTGTGATCATCAGAGATGGCAGGAACGCCTTCCTGGCCGCTTGCAGATCGGCTCTGGCAGCCATCAGCTGCCACTCGGCCTGACGGATATCGGGGCGGTTGACAAGCATCCCCGCAGGGATACCGGGCTGGATAGCGGTCAGCGCAACGGGTGAAAAAAAAGAGGTGTCCCTGGGTATGGGCGCATTGAAACGACCCGCCAGGGCGTTGATCCGGGCCTCCGTGTCAATGATGAGCTGCCGGACCTGAATGCGCAGCCCTTGCTGATCCATCAGCTGGGCCTCGAACTGCTGGACGGCGAGTTCATTGACGACGGAAGCCTTGTTCTGAACGCGGACGAGCTGGAGCGCCTCTTCCTGCAGGGCGATGGTCTGGTCGAGCATCCGGAGTTCCTGATCGGCCGCCACCAGCCCATAGTATGCGGAAGCCGCCTCCGCCACCAAGGTCGTCCTCAATAACTGACGGGCAGATTCGGAGGCCATGAACCTCGCCCGGTCTGCGGCCTTTCTATCTTTCAGTTTTCCCCAGAGATCCGCTTCCCAACTTGCTGCATCCCTAACATGAGGTCCGGCAGATCGATTGGGATCAGTTTCCTTTTTTTAATCTCTGTGACAATATTACCAGCCCCATCCATGGTGTAGAGGCCAAATTTCCGGAGACTCGGCGTGACGCCGGCATTTACCTGCGGCAGCAATGCACCCCGGGCCTGGGCTGCCACAGCTCCCGCGATCCTGATCCTTTCGGTCGCGATCTTCAGGTCAGGGTTGCCTGCAAGGACCGTATCGATCAGGGCTGCCAGTAACAGATATACGAAGAGCAGACACACCAGGAAGATGAATATAGCCTCGTTTCCGGCCATGGCCTGATCGCGGGTACTGTATTTTCCGGTGTACCTGACGACATATTGCAACGACTGCGGGCGCATACCCGAACTCTCGCCGATCTTGCCGGGAGCAGCCTCCACGTTCTGTTGCTTGAGGCTCTGGATGACATCTTCTGGAGAGATGCCAAACGCGGTCATTTTCTGGGGTTGCAGCCAGATCCGCATTGAATATTCGCGCATGCCCATGATGTCGGCGAATCCTACGCCCCCCGAGTTAGGCCGATGCAGGATACGGGAGGCGTTCCGATCCTGAAGTTGACCGATGCAGGCAGTAGGATGTATGCTGGTTGCAGGTATTTTCTTACCAGGGTTCACGGACCTCTGACTCACGCTTATCTTCTTCAGCAGGAACAGTACCCCCGGTGGAAGATCCAATGTCTTCCGTGTCACTGAAAAGTGCTGTCAGATACCATCCTTCGTTGGTCGTGATGGTGAAGGTCATGATGCCTGATTGGGCGATCATGATCGTCAACATTAGGATAGCGAGTAGCCTCTTCATCATAAACCCGACATGATTGGACCAACAAATAAATATCAGTCAATAATACGCAGGGTCCAGCATAATATTCGATGGGTTGAGCGGGAAAAAACGACTCATGCAGGATGCGGTTAAAGACCCGCCATCAGTCCGATGATCCGATGCCTGAGGTGGTCGCTTACGGGTACGACCGGGAGCCTGACATGATCTTGGCAGCGTCCAAGTTCCTGCATATATGCTTTTACGCCGGCGGGACTGCCCTCTGCGAACAGTGTATCCACGACTTCCAGTAAACGATGATGGTCCGGTAAAGCGGACTTGAAATCACCCCGCAGACAGTTTCGTACCATGTTTGAGAAGATGCGTGGATATGCATTGGCCACCACGGAAATGACCCCGGTAGCACCGAGTGCGATCATGGGAAGCGTCAGGGCATCATCTCCGCTGATCACATCGAAACCTTGGGGTTTGTCTCGCAGGATGCGCATGATCTGATCCATGTTCCCGCAGGCCTCCTTGGTGGCGAAGATATTGGGACAGGCGCGCGCAATGCGGATGGTCGTTTCGGCGGATACGTTCATGCCTGTCCTGCCCGGGACGTTATACATCATGACCGGCAGGGGGCTTTCCGAAGCAATCGCCAGATAGTGACGGAAGAGTCCTTCCTGACTGGGTTTGTTGTAATACGGACTCACGGATAGCACAGCATCATAGCCCTTGAGGTCGTAACCTTGCAGATCACCGACCACGCTTCGGGTGTCGTTGCCTCCGATACCGGCGACCAGCGGGAGTCTTCCGGCATTGACCTGCATCACATGAGAAAATATGTATTTTTTTTCTTCGGGATCCAGCGTGGCGGTTTCTCCCGTTGTGCCCAGGACCACCAGATATTCTACGCCTCCGGCGATCAGGAATTCCACCAGGCTCGTAAGTCGTTCTGCATCCACCATGCCTTTGGCATCGAATGGAGTCACCATGGCCACACCTGTGCCATGGAATCTTTGATTGGTCATTGATTGTTCAGTGTCGGGTTATCGAATTCAGGCGTTCTTTTCCTCCCAGCATCCCATGCGGCTGAATTTTTCGATGCGTTGGTCGATACGCTCCTGCGGGTCGATGGCGCTCAGTTCCTTCAATACTGGCAGCAGATGCGACTTCAATATCGCGGCTGCCTCGTTATAATTCCAATGGGAACCACCCAGTGGTTCCGGAATGATCCCATCTACCACGCCGAAACCCAACATGTGTTCGGGGGTGAGTTTCAGTTCATCGGCAGCACGTTCTTTATGGTCCCAGCTACGCCATAGGATCGAGCTGCAACTTTCCGGTGAGATGACCGTGTACCAGGTATTCTCCATCATGAACACACGATCCCCCACAGCGATGCCCATCGCACCGCCGCTTGCCCCTTCTCCGATGATCACGCAGATGACGGGCACTTTGAGGCACATCATTTCGTAGATGTTTCGGGCGATGGCTTCACCCTGACCGCGCTCTTCCGCCTCGATACCCGGAAAAGCTCCGGGTGTATCGACGAGCGTGATGACAGGCTTATTGAACTTTTCAGCGAGTTTCATGAGGCGCAGCGCCTTGCGATAACCTTCCGGATTTGCCATTCCGAAGTTCCGCAACTGACGCATTTTGGTGTTGATGCCCTTCTGATGTCCGATGATCATGACGGTCTGCCCGTCGAGCTGTGCGAATCCACCCACGATGGCTTTGTCATCCCTGAAATTCCGGTCACCATGTAATTCGGTGAAGTGCTCGCACATCCTGTTGATATAAGCCAGTGAGTATGGCCTGTCAGGGTGCCTGCTGAGCTGCACTTTCTGCCATGATGTCAACCCTTCGGTGATGGATCTTTTCTGTTCCACTACCTTCTCTTCCAGCTGTAGGATGGAGTCTGTCAGGTCTATGTCGTTCTTCGCCGAGGTGATGCGAAGCTGTTCGATCTGGTCATACAGGTCCCTGATCGGCTTTTCGAATTCCAGGAACTGCCTGTTCTTAAGTTCGGGCATAATCGTTGGTTTATCGGACGGCTTGTCGGTATGTAAAGGTAAGGGATGACTGAAAAAAGGAGGAAATTTGTTGTTGGAAATAAATAATCGCCTATATTTGCACTCCCGAAACGCGATTGCAGCATTCAAATGTTGAAATTGTAATGTAAGGATCGGTAGTTCAGTTGGTTAGAATGCCGCCCTGTCACGGCGGAGGTCGCGGGTTCGAGCCCCGTCCGGTCCGCAAAAAGCTCCCATCAGGGAGCTTTTTTCATTTAACCCCGCTTTGGTATGACCAAGGGGAAAAAACACTTTTTTGGTCGTGTTTTCACCATTCCCACACCCATCCATCCTCATACCTTTCGTGCCTGAAGATTAATCGGTGCTGTTGATCGCCCAGCCATATCAGCGACGTTGTTGCAAGAATACGAACGCTGCCGGTTGTATTCTGCTGACAAGAAATTGGTCCCCGAGTTGGGGAAAATAAATGCAAATGGCAGATTTGACATTGTGTAATCAATTGATTATCGGTTATTTCACCTTTTTTCAAAGGAACTCGACCTTTTCACCGCGCTGACCGGAAAAAGCCAGTAACGCACCGGCAAGCCCAGAAAACACCCTTTCCCCAGTATGCCGCTCTCAAAGGAGGAATTGTCCCGTCAAGTCGGAACCCGGATTCGTGAATGTCGCAACGAACGCAACCTAACCATTGAGGATCTCGCCGTGGCGGCAGAAATGGAGTATACGCAATTGAGCCGGATCGAGAGAGGCAAGATCAATACCGGCATTTTCCACATCTACAAGATCGCAGGGTCCCTGGGAGTGGGGATGCATGAACTCCTTGGAGGGTTGCCCGGCGTTCAGGCAGGGCTGGTAACTCCAGCCAATGACTCCCCGAATAAACAGGCGCGCAACCGCCGGGGCGGCAAGAGATCCTGAACGTGCATGTCCCGGATCATCCACTTCACGGGGCAAGGGATACCAAATTCATTCTTGTTCAAAGACTTGAACCGGCTGACAAGGAATGAACATCCATCCGCAGGCTTGATCCGTGAGGCTATTTTACGGCGGGGGCATGCCTGGAAAGACGTGAATAAATCCTTATTCATTTTTCCGATTAAATGAATAACTTACCGGTCAAACAAAAAAGAGTCCCTCCATCCCAACATGGCAGGATCAGGCTTAATCCCGCTTATTTTAAGTGTGCCTAATTATCAACAAAGCTTACTGACTTATGAAGTTTGTCTACAAGGCGCGCTTTGTCCGCGCCTTCATCGTGCTTATGACTTTGCTGCCGTGCTCGGCCCTCTTGGCCCAGACCACCAATGTCACATTTCCCGGGCAGGTTTGTAGCGGTTCAACGATCGACCTGGCGACGGCCTTGCCGGCAGGGCCGAGTTACACGGCTGTTCCAAGGGCCAACGGAAATGTTACCGGACAGTTATCGATCACAACAGCAGCCACTGCCCTTTCGCAGACGCTGAACCTGAATACGGGACTGGCGACAGGCGCCATCATCTTCGACTGTGTGGACAACAGCACGCCGGTCAAGCGATTTGCACTAACAGTGAATCTCGCTCAAATTCCCCGCCTGAATACGACCGCATCCTGGCCAAATAATACCGGCTGTGGTACGATCGTGAACCAGTTACTGTTTGCCACGGGCGTGGTTGGCGTAAGCAATTGGAAATGGTCCAGGCCGGACACGCTCGGAGAGCCGGCGGTGGCTTTTGACAACTCAAATGTGGTGACAGACCGCGTACTGAACCTGCGCAGCAATAATATCACCATACCCTACTTCATTGAGATGACAGGTACCAACGGCTGCAAGAATACGCAGACGCTGACATACAACGTTATCCCCACTCCGGACATCCCATCGTCAGCGACCCTCAAATACGATACGATCTGCAGTGAAACGGGCATTAATCCATTCATCCCGAAGACCCAGTTGACGGGTGAAGTGTACTTCACCTGGACGGCCCCCGCGGCCGCAGGCCTCTCAGGGATAACCCCAGGTGCCTACAACCCACCCAACACAAAGTTCAGCAATTTCAATCAGTCGGGCATTACAAATAGTACAGTAACACCCATTAATGTAATCTATAACATCACACCCATCTACGTCTGGGGCACCGCCGCCAACGCCTACTGCGCTGCCACGTCGACCGTGCAGTATGTGCTTACAGTTAATCCCAAGCCCCAGGTCAACTCGCCACAAACCACCACGGCCTGCAGCGGCGCTCCCTTCCGAATTAGTCCAAGTGCGGGTCGCATCCCCTCCAGTACCCAGTACACCTGGGGTGCCCCGCAGTACGAGGACACAACCATTTCCGGAGGATCAGGACTCCCGCAGACACCTACGCCAACCTACCAGGACCCACCCATCAGCCAGATCCTGGTCAACCGCTCAACCGTCGCGAAGACGGCCACCTATAATGTCTATGCCCAGCCTCCGACGTACCCCTGGGTACGACCTACAGTTGGCCGGCACCGCAGCTCATCCCGGCCAATGCCATCACCGGCAGCACGGGAGCCGCAAATAACCAGTCGACCTTTGCGCCGGTGCTGAACAATAATAGTACAGTGACCGCCTACGCCAACTACCGGTTGACGCCAAACACGCCGCAAAACTGCCCGGGCGCGCCCTTTAATCTCGTTGTGAAACTTCTAACGGCGGCCAGCCTAAGCGTAAGCAACCAAACACTGGCGGTCTGCAGTGATAATAATTTTGTCGCCACCCCCAACCCCGTTCCTGCGGGCACGGTATACACCTGGTCGATGCCAACCCTACAGACGGGTGTCAGCATCAACTCGGGCGGTCAGAATCAGTATCCCAACGGCGATACCACCATCACAGGAAACCTCAGTTATAGCGGTTCAAACGCAGGCGGGACGGCATCCTACACCATTATACCCAAAACGGGAGAGTGCATCGGGCGTGCCTTCACCCTTGTGGTCACCGTGAGGCCGAAGCCTTCTGTGGCGACGGCTGACAGGATCGTGTGCAGCGGTGCTCCCTTCGCCTCCTCACCGGGCAGCAACCTCGTGGGCGTACCCACTTCCTATCAATGGGGACTTCCGGACATTGTACCTGCCGGCTCGCTGACAGGTGCTTCGGCAAACACTTCGCCGGTATCAAGTATTACGCAGACATTGTATAATTCCATCAATTCGGTGGCGCAGGCAACGTACACTGTTACACCCGTGGCACAAGGATGTGCCGGTAAGCCCTTCTCCTTTGTGGCCTCGGTAAACCCCAACCCTACCCTGCCCAACAAAGACACCACGATATGCCCGGGCTTACCTTTCAGCATGTCACCCACTCCCCTGCCATACATCACCACCTTTAGATGGGATGCCCCGATCCTGAACATTCCCAATGCCGTGACAGGCGGAAGTGCGCAGGCAACGCCTGTTCCATCCTTCAGCCAGGCGCTGACCAATATCACCAACACGATCGATGTGCAGGCCACCTACAAGCTGACACCTTTTTTCGGGGATTGCCCCGGTAAGCCATTCTCCGTGATGGTGACGGTCAAGGCCTCTCCATACATCACAGACACCCTGAACTCCGTCGTCTGCAGCGAAAGCCCTTTTAGCGTAGTAATGCCGCAGAGTCTCCCCCAGGGCACCCTGTACACCTGGAATGAGCCCACCTATTCCAATGGCATTCGCGGTGGCCTCATCCAGCCGACACCCGTCAATGTCATCTCCCAGACCCTGCGCAACACCAACAGCGATACCACATCCGGCTTTGCGTATTACAGCGTTACCCCGGTGGCCAACGGCTGCACGGGTCAGGTATTCCCGGTCAAGGTGAAAGTAAAATCAAATTCAGCCGTACTGACCAGTCCTTTGTACGCGTCCGCCATCTGCAGCGGCTCCACCTTCAGCTACACACCCACAAGCAACTTCCCGTCCACGGCCTTTATATGGAGCCGCGACAGCATGCCGGGACTGGCGAATGGACGTGCTTCGGGCTATGCAGACATCAACGAGGTACTGACAGATACTTCCGGCAGTCAGCTGACCGTGAAGTACAACTATTCGCTGATGTACAACGGATGCGTAAATCCCAAAACACAGTCGGTGACCATGGTCCTGAACCCGATGCCCAAACTGGTCAGTCCCCTCCAGCCTACACCGATCTGTTCCGAACGCACCTTCAACTACACACCTGTGAGCAGCACGAGGGATGTGAGCTTCAGCTGGGCCAGATCCTTTGTGGTGGGGATACAGGAGCCACTGACATCAGGCACCGGCAGCATCAGCGAGAAACTCACCAACAACACCTTCAACACCGTTCGGGTGCCGTATGTGTACACCCTCACGGCCAACGGCTGCACGCAAACGCAGACCGTCTACGAGATCGTGAACCCGGTACTCACGCTGAACGATCAGACACAGGAAGTGTGCACCGGACGCGATTTCAACATCTCCCCGCCAAACTCAGTGAACGCTGTGTTCCTTTGGAACATGCCCAAGATGCCTAACGGACTCGTCGGCGCTACAGAGAACAAGATCGTCCCCCTGCCCTCGGTGAGCGGCAAACTCAATAACCTGGCAGACACCCAGAGCGTGGCCGTTTACGAGATCGTACCGATCAT
>JAJTFQ010000210.1 GCA_021299955.1 Chitinophagaceae bacterium | reverse complement strand
GACCTCCAGGAGCGTCTGGACGAAGTCAAGCAGAATCCATTGCCATACCACTACCAGCAGCCCGAACGCTGGTGGAAGAGCCTGCGACGCGCAAAAGAGCAGGATTTTCTGTCATCACCGGCCACCGCCATCTCTGAAGAGCAATTTGATACCCTGTTCACTGCACTGATGAACTGGCCGGATGAATTCAAGCCGCTCCGCAAGGTCGAGAAACTGCTTCAGGATAAGGTGCGTATGTACCGGGATGAACAACGGATCGACTGGGCCACGGCAGAGCTCATGGCATACGGCAGCCTGATCCTGGACGGGATGGATGTTCGCATGAGAGGTCAGGATGTGCGCAGGGGTACCTTTTCTCATCGCCACGCCGTCATCCGCGACGAATCCACTGATGCCGCCTACAACCGGCTGAGTCGAATTCCAGGGGCAACTGGACAATTCAGGATCTACAATTCCCTGCTCAGCGAATATGGTGTGCTGGGCTTTGAATATGGTTACGCGCTGGCCACCCCGCACACACTGGTGCTGTGGGAGGCGCAGTTCGGGGATTTCTCCAACGGAGCCCAGACCATGATCGATCAGTTCATCTCCAGTGCCGAACAGAAATGGAATCGTATGAATGGCCTGGTCATGCTCCTGCCGCACGGCTACGAAGGTCAGGGCCCCGAGCACAGTAGCGCCCGGATGGAACGTTACCTGCAGATGTGTGCGGAACTGAACATGGTGATCACAAACATCACAACGGCCGCCAACTTCTTCCACATGCTGCGTCGTCAGATGGCCTGGCCTTTCCGCAAGCCGCTCGTTAACTTCTCGCCGAAGGCCAACCTGCGTCATCCCGGCTCCTATTCACCCCGTTCGGAATGCATCACGGGTGGATTCAAAGAAGTGATCGACGACCCCGCAGTGGAGGCCCCGCAGGATATCCGTAAGGTGTTGTTCTGCAGCGGAAAGATCTATTTTGATCTTGAAGAACACCGCCTCCGGCACGATATCAAAGGTGTAGCCATCGTTCGCCTGGAACAGATCTATCCGCTGCCCGTTGAACAACTCAAAAGCCTGCATGCCCGCTACGCCGGCGCCGCTTGGTATTGGGTGCAGGAAGAACCCCTGAACATGGGAGCGGCCACATTCCTGCAGGTGAACTTCAAGGCATTCCCATACGGGGTCATCAGCAGGAATGCCAGTGCCAGTACGGCAACCGGTTACGGAAAAGTGCACGCAAGGGAACAATCGGAACTCATACATACCGCTTTTTCACTCTGAAAGGGCATAAATAATTTACGAAAAAAGCCAATAACTGACAATGATTGACATCAGGATACCCACCGTAGGTGAATCCATTAGTGAAGTGACCCTCGTCAAATGGTTGCGAAAGGAAGGAGACTGGGTGGAACGGGATGAAGTGGTGGCGGAGCTGGAAAGTGAAAAGGCCACCTTCGAGATCAATGCTGAACAGGCGGGTGTCCTGCACCCGCTCGCATCTGAAGGAGACACCCTGCGGATCGGCGACATCGCCTGCCGCATAGATGAAACGGCAGCCAGGCCAGAGGGCGCCCCACAAGCGGCTCCGGAACCATCTGCGACGGTACCCGCGCCTGCTCCGGTTTCTGCCCCTCCCGCCACGGCCGCCGCGGTCGGTAGTACCGAAGTGAAAGCATCTCCTGTGGCCGCTGCCATCATGGCCGATAAAAAAGTAGACCCGGCCATCGTCAACCCCTCAGGAACCGGTGGTCGCATCCTCAAGCAGGATGTACTCGATGCCATCGCTAACCCGGGCCGAAAGCAGGGTACCGAAGCGTTTACCCGACAAGAGCGCAGGGAAAAGATGAGCAATCTCCGCAAGACCATTTCCCGCAGACTCGTAGAAGCTAAGAACGGCACGGCCATGCTCACCACCTTCAACGAAGTGGACATGAGCCGGATCATGGATATCCGATCCAAATACAAGGATGGGTTCAAGGAAAAGCATGGCGTGGGACTCGGTTTCATGAGCTTCTTCACCAAGGCCTGTACCTTCGCACTGCAGGAGTGGCCGGCGGTCAACGCCTCAACGCCTATATCGACGGCGATGAGATCATCCGTCATGATTATTGCGACGTATCCATTGCCGTATCAGCCCCTAAAGGACTGGTAGTGCCCGTCATCCGCAACGCCGAAAGCCTGAGCATGGCCGAGATCGAGCGAAAGGTCGTGGAACTGGCCAAGAAAGCGCGCGATAACAAACTCACCCTCGAAGAAATGCAGGGAGGTACGTTCACGATCACCAATGGTGGCGTCTTTGGCTCCCTCCTCAGTACCCCCATCATCAATATCCCGCAATCGGCCATTCTGGGCATGCACAAGATCCAGGAACGTCCGGTTGTCGTCAATGGGCAGATCGTGGTGCGTCCCATGATGTACCTCGCCCTCAGTTATGATCACCGGATCATCGACGGCAGAGAAAGCGTGGGTTTTCTGGTACGCGTCAAGGAACTCCTGGAAAATCCCGAATTGCTGCTCATGGGCCGCGATCCGGTCAAGACACTGCTCGAAATCTGATAAGAACGCCTTCGGAAGCCACTCCATGGAGTGGCTTCCGACTTTTTCACCGCATCTGAACCCCGTCAACATGAGCACAGAACGTGAACACAATATCTGGCAGGCGCATCTGCGCACCGCCGAACAGGTTCTGGCACACTACGAAGGGGTAGAGCCATTTCCCGTTTTCCTCAAGAACTTCTTTCGTGAGAACGCCAAGTTCGGCTCCCGCGACCGGCGCCGGATCGCACAACTCTGCTTTCAGTTCTTCAGGCTGGGCCAGGCGCTGTCCGGAAACCCGATACGGGATCGCATCCTGGCCGGACATCTGCTGTCCGCACCTGCTTCGGAAGTCATGGACTCCGGTTTCTTCCCACAACTTTCAGCACCGCTATCAGAGGCCTTCGAAAGCAGAGAGTCAGCCCTGTTGACACTTTGGCCCGACTACGCACTCGAGGATGTGTTTCCGGGAAGAGACCGGCTCAGCGAGGGATTGGATGGCCGGGCCTTCATCATGTCACATTTCACCCAGCCAGACCTGTTCATCAGGATCCGGCCGGGCAAGACCGAACGCATTCGACGCCGGCTGAAGGAAATCGGTATTCCGCACGTCTTTGAGTCGGCCACAGCCGTGAGGCTCGCCAATGCAACCTCCCTGGAAATGCTCGGAACCCCCGACAGGGATTTTGTGGTGCAGGACCTGTCCTCCCAGCGCACTGCCGATTGGATGCCCGCACCTGCCGATCTACCCTCGCATCCTGTCGTGCTGGATCTGTGTGCGGGCAGCGGAGGAAAATCCATCCTCGCCAGCGATCGTTACCCGGGCGCGACGATCAGGGCTTCGGATATTCGATCCACGATCCTCCGAAACCTTGAAATGCGGTTCAGGATCGCAGGGATCCAGCGATACGCCGTCTCTGAGGAAGATCTAACGGTCACGCATAACCGAAAAAATGAGGGATTGCCCGGAGGCAACCTGGTCATCGCGGATGTGCCTTGCACCGGTTCAGGTACATGGTCTCGTACCCCCTGGGAAATGGCCATGTTCGATGTTGCAGATATCATCGGATATCAGAAGCTGCAGCGCAGCATCCTGAGCAACGCCTTGCCGAGGGTCGCCTACGGTGGACATTTTATGTATATCACCTGCTCGGTGTATCGGGCTGAAAATGAGGATAATCGGGATTTTATCCTGGCACAAGGCAGATTCCGTCTGATTGATTCCGCTGTCATCCGGGGATTCGATGCCCGGGCCGATAACATGTACGTCGCGCACTTCATTTCTGAATCCTGAGGACACCCGCATCCGTCCCCTCCGCGTAACGCAGCACATAGGAACCCGCCGGCAGGCCATCCAATTCCTCGATCTCGGTGCTGATCATCACGCCGGAGGTTCCCGTCATTTCGAGATGCCGGATGACACGCCCATTCGCATCGATCAGATCGAAGGTTATGGTACCGGTCTGCCTCGGACGAAATAACAGGTGCATTCGCCGCGTGAAAGGAACAGGATATGCACGGATGCGATCCTGTCCGAGCAGCATTTCCTGCCGTCGGTAGGTGCGCATCCGCTCAAGTATGCCGTAGGCCGCACTCATATCAGGTATCCCGAATCCGGTCCGGTCGTTCGGAGAAAGATACCGGTTGGCACTCGCGCGCACCGCATCCATAACCTCATGGTTGGTGAGGTCAGGGAAAGCCTGCCACAGACAGGCGATCAGCCCCGTCATATTGGGCGCCGCATAGGAAGTCCCATTGCCCTGGGCGACCGTTCCGCCCGGCAGGGCCACGAAAGTACCGGCACCAACTGAGGCCAGGTCGGGTTTGACCTGCCCGTCGGATGATGGGCCATAGCTGGAAAAGGACGCCGGTACGCCATTCGCATCCACGGCTCCGATGGCCAGCACCCGGTCGCCGTCTGCCGGTGCGCCAATGTATTTCCACCTGGACGATCCGGAATTCCCGGCACTATTGCATACGATCATGCCCTTCGTCACGGCCAGGTTCGCTGCCCTTGTGACCATCGTCGACCGGCCGTTCATATCTGCATATGTATGACTCATCGATGGGTCGTCATATTCTGTGTATCCCAGCGATGAATTGATCAGGTCTGCTCCTAAGCTGTCTGCACGTTCGGCACCCACCGCCCAGAAATGCTCCTCGATCGGATATTCCGAGGCGACATCCTCCGTTCGAAATAACAGGAACTGAGCGTCAGGAGCTGTCCCCACCATCTTCCCGGGCATGTTGGCGGCCATGACCGACAGGCAGTTGGCTCCATGTGCATCGTCTTCATTGACAGAGGACCCACCCGCCACGAAATCCCAGGTGCTCAACACCTTCCCATTGCGGCGGAGACTGTCGAAGGCCGGATTGGTCAGATATCTTTCATAACCGCCGTCCAGCATCGCGATCACCATTCCTTGTCCCCGAAACCCCCGATCGTGCAGAAACGAACCCCTGTGGATATCGATCTGCGGTCGGTTCAGACCATAATTCAACACGGTACCCTTCGCATCCAGGGTCCTGTCCGGTGCATTCGTGAAATTTTCCTCCATCAGATCGTCATCCTCCGATCGGGTCATTGACCGATATGATGCCTGGGAGACCCGTTTCACGAAGGGCATGCTTCTGATCCGCTTCAGGGCCTGGGCGTCGCCGGTCTGGATGGCGACCTGGTTGAGCCATCTTGATGCATTGAGCACGCTGACGTTCCTGAGACTTCGGATACTGTCGATATAAGCGGCGCAGACAGGAAGATCCGAACTATCGATCAAGATGCCCTGCCGGCGTCTCCTGTCCAGCGATCTGATGGACAGGAATTCCTGGGGCCTGCTCAGGGAAAAGGTGGTGGCGCGCTTATCCGTCAACTCTACGATGTGGCGCTCCTGGGCCCATGTGGTATATGCCGCCATCAACAGCATGGCAGTCGATATCCATCTCATCACCCTCCCAGCACATCGTCTCCTTCATAGAACACAGCGGACTGCCCCGGGGCCACCCCCTTGGCATATACGTCCCGCGCGAAATCCCTGGAGAAATACCTCGTCCTGTCGCGCGCGTCATTGATGCTGTCGTTACGCAGTTCGACCGTGGCGGTGTTCTGAAAGATCCGATCACCGGCTGCATGGGGCGATCCAACGGATTTCCAGGTGTACGCCCACCCGTCAAGATACTGTCGCTGCGGATCTGAAACCGTATTGATGAAACGGTTCCCCCCCCAGCTGAAACCATCGCGGATCGGTAGGCTCATGAGGATGAAACGCTGATTTTGTTCGATCCATTCAAGGGTGCTGGTCGTGGGGATGGCCAAAAAACTTACTTCCGGTATCCAGCGGGTCGAGTCATACGGATCGCGGATCGACCGGATGATCCGCCAGGCAGTTCTTCCCATGCCGTCTGTAACAGTGGCATCGGTGACCAGCCGTATCACATGTGTCCGCACAGTTTTTGAGGTGAGGTTCGATGCGTAAACGGTGGAATCAAGCCGGTAGGTTACAGACGATCCGATCCGGAAGGGTTGGTAGACGGAGATATCACCTGCACTCACGAATTCTTCCGTACGTTGACAGCCTGACAACATCAGGGTCAGCATCAGTATGGTCTGTGAAAAACGGATCTTCATGAACCCGCAGGTTGTGGATATGGATGGTTGCTTGTATAACGTAAACACCGGTCGCTTCGATGCATGTCGACTGATATTTCTTCAGCAGTCTACAAGCCGGATCGATAGCGGTGGATGGTACCTCCTCCCAGCACATCGTCTCCTTCATAGAACACAGCGGACTGCCCCGGGGCCACCCCCTTGGCATCCTGGAGGAAATCAACGCGGATATTTCCGGTATCGTCGTACGCAAGCGTACCCGCAGTACCCGCATCCTTGTAGCGGATCTTCACCGTGGCCTCCATGCCTTCGGGGATGCGTTCATATTTTACGTGGTTGACCTTGCCCACCAGCATCTCGCTGCGGTTGAGGTCATCCTCGTCCCCGAGCACTACGGAATTGGTTTCCGGAATGATCTCTGTGACATATACAGGCTTTCCAAAGGTGATGTCAAGCCCTTTCCGCTGACCCACGGTGTAGAAGGGATAACCCTTGTGATTGCCCAGTATCCGACCCGATTTATCGATGAAATGGCCGCCACTGACCTGTGCTTCCAGGCCGGGAACTTTGCGTCTGAGGAAGGAACGATAATCGTTGTCCGGCACAAAGCAGATCTCGTAACTCTCGTTTTTCTTTGCCAATTCCGGATATCCGTAGTCGATGGCCATCTGACGGATCTCGGGTTTGCGATATCCGCCCAGCGGCAGCAGTGTTCTGGACAGCAGCTCCTGCGGCAGTCCCCAGAGGACATAACTCTGGTCTTTGCGTTCGTCAATACCCTTGCTGATGACATATCGACCTTCGTGGGGCCTGACCTTCGCATAATGTCCGGTGGCGATGTATGCACAATCCATCGCGTCCGCCCGTTTGAGCAGTGCCTTCCATTTGATGTGCGTATTGCACATGACACAGGGGTTGGGCGTTCTGCCGGCCAGGTATTCATCCACGAAATCCTGTATGACGGCATCCCCGAATTCGTCGCGGATGTCCAGGATGAAATGCGGAAATCCATGTTGTACGGCTGCAGCCCGCGCGTCGTTGAAAGAATCAAGATTGCAGCAGCCGGTCTCCTTGCCGCCACCGCCCGAATGGGCGTAGTCCCATGTCTTCATGGTAATGCCAACGACCTCGTAACCCATGTCTTTCAACATCAGGGCAGCGACGGTGCTGTCGATCCCGCCGCTCATGGCCACCATTACCTTTCCGTGTTTGCTCATAATTCAGATACAAAGGTACAAATAAGGTTGTTGGCGATGCATGTTGGTTTGACATCCGGCGGCGTGGAATCCCTCGCCGATGTTTGTGGTTTATCCCCAGGATCTGTCCGAAAACAACACCCGATATCCGTCTATTTTACCTTGTTATCCCATCTCTGCAATGCCATCTTGCACTCATAAAATTTTACATCATGATCAGAACACATGTGATCGGACACCTGGGCAAGGATTGCATCACCAACCAGGTGAATGGAAGGAATGTCATCAATTTTACGGTGGCGCATTCGGAGCGTTACAAGGATGCCCAGGGCGGGCAGAAGGAAAAGACCATCTGGGTCGATTGTGCATACTGGACCGAACGACCGGGTATTGCACCATACCTGCGCAAGGGACAGCAGGTTTATGTGGAGGGCGTACCCGATCTGAGAACGTACACAAGAAATGATGGGTCCGCCGGTGCCGCGCTGGTCCTAAGTGTACGATCCATCCAGCTGCTGGGCTCTGCTCCGCGAGAGGACGCAGAGGAAGGCAGTAACGTGGGCGGAACCTCCCTCGCTGTGGCCGGAGAATCGGGAGGGGCGGACGAACTTCCTTTCTGATGGGCTGCTCGTCGGAGGCTTAGTGTATCGTATCTAAATACGCCCGCTCATAGTCTTCGACGAGCTTTTCCACTTCCTGATGACTCACCGGAATCGATTGGTCGTCGAGGTTTATCACAAAAAGATACCCCTCGCGACCCTTTGCCCTGATGTAGTTCTCAGCCAACTTCAACTGGTCGCTTTCGACGAGCCGTCCGGTGGACGGATCCCATATTTCCTTTCCACAAAGGCACCCCAGGGTGGGGGAGATCGGGTGGTATGGACGGTTAACGAAAAAGTCAGGGTCGATCGTGGTGCCATGCGCGATGATTTCGCTGCGCCCGGCTCTGCCGGCCAGCCAGGCCTCCCTCATCGGCAAGTAGTCTCGCCAGCTGTCCGGTAATCTTTCGAGATAGGCAAGCACCGGATTCGAACTGTCCTGGGATTCGGGAAGCAGGTAGTC
>JAJTFQ010000040.1 GCA_021299955.1 Chitinophagaceae bacterium | reverse complement strand
TGATGGCATGCTTTTCCGGCCGGATCGGAAACACTTTCTCCATGAATGGCACTTCGCCTGTCTTGGTGAAATATTCGCTCGTATACTCCTTAAGGATGGAGGGGGCAAAGGGACGAAAACTCTCCCTGCGCTTGATCTTCAGGTTGAGCAGGTCCTTGGCCCTGGGATTGCGCGGATCGGCGATGATCGACCGGCCACCGAGGGCCCTCGGGCCAAATTCGGCGCGTCCGTTGAACCAGCCTACCACGCCTGGCTCTATGAGCTTATCGGTCACGACATCATACAATTCTTCATCCGGCAGCCGGCGGTAGGCGATGCCACGGGCCTTGAGGATGGCCTCAATTTCTTCATTCGAGAACCGGATGCCCGTATACGCTGACCGGATGGCCGGATTGCGGGGCATCCCCAACACATGATGATACTGATAGAGTGCGGATCCCATGGAAATACCTGCGTCATGACCGGCCGACGGAATGTATACCTGCTCGAAGCCGGTCGCTTCGGCCATCTTTCCGTTGGCGACAGAATTCTGCGCGACACCACCGGCGACACAAACCTGCTTCAGACCGGTCCGTTCGCGCAGTTTTCGCAGGACATGGAATATGATCTGCTCCGTTGCCCGCTGCACAGAACTCGCCAGATCCTTGTGGTACTGCGTCAATTCTTCTCCCCGACCGCGTGCGGGGCCGAAGACCTTCACGAAATGATCAGAGAAGAGATGACCAACCTGCGGCACATGATCTACATATTCAAATCCCGCCTTGGCGGGCGGCACAAAGAACCGGTCATCCCAGGTAAAGAGACCATTCGGCAGGAAACGGATGATCTTCATGACCTGATCAACATACTTCGGTTCGCCATAAGGCGCCAGTCCCATCACCTTGTACTCGTCGCCGTAATGCGGGAAACCGAGATACTGGGTGAAGGCGGTGTAGAAGAATCCTATGGAAACCGGCAGCCCGACGCTGTCCAGCACTTCGATCTTTGTACCCCTTCCGATCCCGATCATGGTGGTGGTGAAATCCCCGGATCCGTCAATGGACAAAAGGGCGGCCTCTTCAAAAGGGGAGGCGAAGAAGGCGGAGGCGAGGTGGCTTCTGTGGTGCTCGATGTTGCGGATCCGGCTGCGGACAAGGGCCTCGGATACACCCGGATCAACATCCCTGAACAGGTGCTCAAGCCGGCTCACCTCCCTGCTGTTGCCCAGTCGGCGGAAAGCGGCGAGCAGCAGCGACGGATGAGTGGCGAGATAACTCAGTTTGCGGAACAACTTGGCACCGGGGTCACGACCGATCGTGATGTGATCGACCTGATCCAGGCTGATGCCGGCTTCCCGAAGACAAAAATTAATGGCCTGCACCGGAAATCCGGCCCAGTGTTTCACACGGGTGAAGCGTTCCTCTTCCGTGGCAGCGATCATCACGCCGTCCTTGAAGATGGCGGCGGAAGAGTCTGCGTGAAAGGCGTTCAGTCCAAGGATATACATGATGAGAATTGAGTGATGTAGTTGTTTCTGTCCGGGCTTTCCTCCGAGGCCGACCTGGCCAGTCGCCATGCGCCCTGGCACCATTCAAGGAGCTCGGTCGCATCCATCGCAGCCAGGTCTTCGACACAACGTCTGAAACCTGCGGGATCTGCGAGCGGCAGGTCCCAACCGGCCCGTTTTTCCGGGAGCCCGCGCCAGGGTGTCCGATCGCTGACAAGTACGGGCCGGCCCGCAGCCAGGGCCTCGTAAATGGAGTGACCGAAGTTCTCCCCGCGGGTCGGGAGCACAAAAATATGATTTGACCGGATGATATCGGTGATCTCCTCGTGCGGAACATCATCGCGGAACGCGACAGAGATGTTTGGGGGCAATGCGGCGGCCAGCTGCCGGCATTGTGCAGCATAGGCATCATCCTCCCGCGTCATGACCATGGTGAGGCTGATGCACGAATGCACATCAGACAACAAACTGAGCAGGTAATCGGGCTGCTTGATCGGATGGGCCCGGCCAATGAACACCATCCTTAGCTCGCCGCGCTCCTTGGGAGGCGGTGGAACGAAGGTCGGAACCGGGGCCGGGAGGTTTCCGAGGCGGACGACAGATGCACCATGACCGAAATGCCGTTGCACATCCAGGACCTCCTCATCGTTGGTCGCCTGGAAGCGGACGATGCGTCCGATCCCGGCGATGCGCAGCAAGGTGAGAAACACCCGCTTGCGAAGGGGCTTCACCGCCAGAGCGGACGCCATCAACATACCGCGCGAAGCCAGCAGGACAGAAGCCCGGGTACCCCCGAAACGACGAAACATCAAAGGATAGATCGTCATGTATCGGGAGAACATGCTGTTGAGTTGAATATGATCGGGGCGAACAGCCCGGATGATGCCGGTGATGCTGCGCCAGTTCAGTCGTTGGGGAGACAGGTAGCACACCTGGTGTCCTCCATAAGGGATCCATTGATCCGTTCGGATGCCGGGATAGGATCCGTCCATCCCCAGGTCGCGATCGGTCGTCAGTACATAAATATCCAGCGCCTGATCGAGCTGGGCCGCAAGATTCACCACGGAGCGTATGGGTCCGCCGGCACGGAAACCCGGCGTATACCAGTCGGCCATGACCAGCACCCGGGGCCTTCTGGCCGGAGAAGCGGCAGTGGATGTTTGACCGCTCATTCGACGCCGTTCTTTTCCATCCAGTGTTCCAGCACCACAAATTGCCAGAGTTCCGACCAGCTGATCTTCGGATGCGTGTTTCACAGAAATCGCGCAGGACGCCGCGCATCCAGAGCGGGAATGGAAAAAGGAAACCCTGCTTTTTCCGGTGTACGATCTCGTCAGGCAGCAGCGGGGCGACGGATTCCACGAGCAGTGATTTCGGATAGACCGGCTGCTTTACCGCATCCGGCACCTGCAGCAGGAAACTGACGAGTTCGTGATCGAAGAATGGCTCCCTCACCTCGAGGGCATGGGCCATGCTCATCTGATCGGTATCCTTGAGAAGGGTCTGCTGCGTATAGCCCAGCAATTCGGAAGCGGTGACCTGACTGAGCAGGGGCAGGCCGGAAAGCTCCGGTCCACGGGTCTTCAGCAGTTGCTGGAAATGGCCATCAGCAAGGGGGTCGCGTTGCGTGAGACGACCGATCATGCGTTCTGATAAGATCCGTCGGAATTCAGGGTAAGTGCTGGTGATCGATACGTCTTTTGCCCGAAGCAGGGCGGCCATCCTGTGATATCGTGAAGTACCGGAAAGGTCGAGGAATGTGGCAGCAAGCCTTCTGAACGGACCGGACAAGGCAAATACCTGCCGATATTTCTGCAGCGACAAATGTTTATTGAAAAACGGATATCCCGCAAACAACTCATCACCCCCAATGCCCGAGAGCGCCACGCGTATGCCCGCATCTCGGATGGCCTTCGACACCACATAGGTGTTCGTGCCATCACCGCTCGGGGTGTCCATGGCATCCAGGGCGGGGCCCAGCTGTGCCAGGTAGTCTTCAGGCGTCAGCCGGATGGTCGTATGCCGCGTATTGAATCGATCGGACACACGCTGTGCAAACGCCGATTCATCGTAGTCTTTTTCGGTGAAGGATACGTTGAAAGTGGAGGGCCGCTCATTGGAGACCTCAGCCATCAGTCCGACCACGACGCTGGAATCGATACCCCCCGACAGGAATGCGCCCACCGGCACATCACTCACGAGTCGCTGCTGTACCGCCGTCCGCAGGAGGCTACGGATCTGCTTTCTCACGGCCGAGGTGTCTGTCATGTCCAGATCCACGGCCTTCGGTTGGGTGACCGACCAATAACGGCGGGTTTCCGTACCCAATGCCGAGATACGCATCCAGGAACCGGCCTCCAGTTGCCGGATGCCGGAGATCGGCGAGGAGGGATATCCGAAGGATTGAAAGGACAGGTAATCTGCCAGTGCCGAGCGGTCCAGGCGGCGGGCGATCAGGCCGGAAGCGAGCAGTGCCCTGATCTCGGATGCAAAGAGCAGCATCCCATCCTGATGGACGTAATAAAGAGGTTTTACCCCGAGCCTGTCGCGGCAGATGTGCAGGGTTCGATCAACCCGGTCCCACACTGCAAACGCAAACATGCCTTTGAACCTGTCGATACAAGCCTGGCCCCACGCGGCGAATGCTGCAATGAGCACTTCAGTATCACTGCCCGTGCGGAACGGATAGTCCGGCAACATAGCCCTCACCTCCCGGTAGTTGTACAGCTCTCCGTTGAACACGAGGGTGTAGCGCCCGGACGCATCCGTGAAAGGCTGATTAGCGGCATCAGACAGGTCGATGATCGACAGCCGGCGATGCCCCAGCGCAATGCCTTGTTCGGCGATATATCCTCCCGCATCGGGTCCGCGATGGACCATGGCGTCGCACATGGCGCGGATGATCGCCACATCGGGTGTCGGCCCGTCATGCTTCAGGATTCCGGCTATTCCACACATATTTTTTCGTAAACCTCCCGGTAGAATGATTGAAATTCAGCTGCTTTCGCCTCCGGCGTATATCGTTCGGCCACCACCAGGCCTCTTGTGACCAGCGCTTCCCGGTATCCGGATTCACGCATGAGACGCAGTAGACCTTCCCTGATAGAAGCAGGCAATAAGGGATCGACCAGGCAGGCGGCTCCTTCGGAAATGTCCCGCATCGGCGGGATATCGCTCGTCAATACGGCGCGACCGGCCCTGAATCCCTCGATCACAGGCAGTCCGAAACCTTCATAGAGCGACGGGAAATAGACAATGTCTGTATCCTCGTACGCTGCCACCATCTCGGCCTCTGTCAGTCCGTGGCGGATGACATGGGAGATGCCCAGGCGATGCAGCACCTCCATCTGAAACTTGTCGGGCTTTCCGATGATCACCAGCACACAGGGGAGACCGGCAATGGCCTCACAGGCCCGCTCAAAATTCTTGTTCTCCGTCAGTCCGATGAAGAGCAGCCGGGGGGCGTCCTGCCGAAAAGGTCTCGGCGTGTATGAAAGCATGGGCGATACAGGGTTTGCGATCACCCTGATCTTTTCGGGCTTGCACCGCGTCAACCTGACGATCTCCTCCTTTGTCTTCTCGGAGATGGCATGCACCTGAGCCGCATGCCTGACCGGAATATCAAGCAGGATCCACTTGATCAGACGTGTCTTTAGGTTCCGGTTCCTTACAAAGAAGCCACAGTCATGTATAGATATGATGGTTTTCCTCCCCGGCAGTACGATGGAGACGTAGGTGGAATCTCCTGTCATGTGCCACAGGTCGGCGTTATGACGGCGTCTGTGGCGCCTGAGGAAACGCAGGTTCCGAAAGGATACCCCCAATTCAGGCAGCTCGACAGTATCAGGCCGGTCTGCAGAAGGCCAGGCGCCGAGGATCCGGTTGAATACTGACTCTATGCTGAAAAAGCGGGGGTTCTTCCGCCGAAAGACGAGGGTCACCTTCATGTCGCGATCTTCACGTCTTCTATTCTGCCCCGTTCCGTACGGGCAGACTTTCCAAACCAACGGGGCAGGATGCGATTCAACATCCAGATGAAAAAGGCCGTCTTGATGAATGAATTGAGGATCTGCAAAGTATCCGTTTCTGCAGAATAGGTGATCTGGTAGAACATAACAGGCAGCCAGAGTACCAGCAGGGGTATACTCCGGCTCAGTCGGAAGACGATACCATAAACCCATCGGATGAAGAGTCCGAGCAGGACCATGTACAGGATGGCAGGTCGGGTACCAAAACTTCCGTATGCCTCCCCGAGTGGCCCCACATTCATGGAGGTCACCTGGTTCATCTTCTTACCCGCATAATATTGCATATTGAAACGTCCGCCAGCCTCGGGCTTGTCCTGCCAAAGAACCCTTGGGACAAAGCTGGACAGGATCGTCTTGAACAAGTACTTGCCATCATCGAAAGGCTGTATGATCGGAATCCGCTGCATTACCTGCGTGACGATATTTCCCTGGTTCATACGGGTGTAGATCAGGAAGAAGTTACGTTCTTCAAAGAATGCAGAACCCTTTTGCAGATTCTCAAAGAAAAGCACAGCGAAAGTGGCAGCCTTGTTGTCGCGGATCTCCGCATTTCGGATCATCTTACGATAGGTCGTCTTCGTGTTCTGCAACACCACCACAAAAAAGATGGCAAACAGGAAGAGGGATATCTTTCGGCCCATGGAAACCTTGCTGCCCATGAAGAAGTAAGAGAAGATCGTGATGCCCATGTACGCGACGATCGTGAACATCCCGATAAGAATACCATTCAGGATGATGAAGACAATAAAAATGAAAAGGATGACACTCCGATAGGGAAGGTCTTCTGTGTATTTTACATAGAGCATCCCTGCGAAAGATGTAAAAAAGAGGATGACGCCGATATACTGCAGAGAGACGGGCAGGAGCTCGTTGAGCACAAGCGACACAACTCCAACGAGCATGATCGCCATCCCCACGGCCTGATCGTGCACCAGGATCCGACGGCATTTTTCAAGTGTAACCTTCAGGGTATCCCCTTCGTCCGATGATCCTTCATTGCGCATCGGGATCGAAAGCATCATGCAGAAACCTGCGATCGCCGGCAAGGCGAGGCTGAAATAATCCGACTCCGGCACGAGCATATATTTCTTAAAGGCCCTGGACAGCGAGTTCTGGAAATTATAGACCCTGTAGCCAAGCAGGGGCATATCCAGGCAGGTGAATATATACAGGGCAGAAATCGACTCCCGCAATACGATGCCCCGACCGAGCTTGTCCAGGATCGACAGGATCGAAGCGATGGTGATCGCAATGACAAGCTCCGTGTTCATCGCATCCGTGATCAGGGAGACCACGAACACGGTCAGATAAGTAAAAGTGAAATGTATTGGTTTCACGCCGTTGTTCCCTCTTTCTTTTCGTTCCTGTTGATCGATGGGATGGCCTGGCGGATGCCTTCTACCAGTTTGTCCATCGAATGGTCTGTCATCCTTTTTTGTGCAAGCCTTCCCATTTCCGCAAAGGTACCGGAACGAGCGGCTGCCTGCTTCAACCAACCGGCAACTTCAGCTTCCGATCGTCCTTCGGCCCTGAAAATCCAGCCGGTTTGGCCATGCAACACCAGATCCGGCGCGCAACCTACGCGGTCGGATACAAGGACGGTGCGGCCACAGGCCATAGCTTCATTGACGGCAAGTCCCCAGGTTTCGTTCCAACGCGATGGCAGCACCAGCACATCACCGATCCTGTAGGTTTCCGGCATGGCCCGCTGGTTCCGGAACCCCAGGAAGTGCACACGCGGATTGCCGGAGGCCTTTTCCTTTAACGCCCCTTCCAGATGTCCGTTGCCTACGAATATGACATGAAAGGTGGGGTCGTCCAGCGCATCAAGAAGCTTCAACAGGAACGCTGGATCCTTCTTGGCTTCAAGTTTGCCGACGAACAGCAGTACATGCTCATGATCTGCGATGCCGAGCGCCCGTCGCTGCTCCCTGGCCGCAGCTGAACGGAGTTCGTTATCCGCCGAAAAACGCTCGTTGTCGATGGTGTGCGGTGCATTTACCAGCTGTCCGGGCTTAAGGCCGTGTGCCAGGTAATATGCCCGATTATGCTGACCAACGCAGAGGCCGATATCCACATGCCGGTATACCCACGTAAGGAAGATCCGACGGAGCCATTTCTTCAGTCCTGAGCGTTCGTCGAGGAGCGTGGAATCTCCCCTGAACAGGATCGGCACCTTCCCGCTGAAATGACGCAGACAGGCGAGGTGGCTGCGAAAGGCCCACCCATAGAGGATGATCGCATCCGGGCGCCAGTCGCTGAGTTCCCGGATCAGGGTTGGGTTATCGACTCCCCTGAAATGATCGGAGCCCGGCCTGGTCGCCACATTGTCCACAAACCGGAACGGGTATCCCTCCAGCAGGGGAATGTCCCATTCGATGGTCCGGCCGAAATCAGGATCGTATTTGCCACCTGCCTTCGACTGAGACCATGTATAGAAAACCATCAGCTCGATACCGGGCTCTGCAGCGAGCCTGGTGAAAAGCGGAGCATTATATTGGATCGGATGGGTGGTGACGATGGCAATGCGGGTCATGGCGGAGGGATTCATGGGCGGACCTGTTCCTTCAGCCATTTCTGACAGAGCGCCAGCAGGGTCAGGGTCGGATTGGAATGTGATCCTGTAGGAAAGACGGATGCACTCATGACATAGAGGTTCTGGTAGCCCCACACCCGAAGGTCAGTGTCCACCACACCTTCGGAGGCAATGGCGCTCATGCGGGTGCCTCCCATATGATGGTTGACATCCGAAAGATGGTCGATCCACCGGTCGTTGTCTGCCCGAATATGTTCGTGCGGAGTATATTCCGCCAGGTCAAGTCGTTTGAATTCGGCCCCCAGCCGGTCGCTCAACGTGATCATCGACGCCCAGGTCTTGCGGGATATTTCCCAGTGTATGGATGCTTTGGGCAGTCCAAAACGGTCCGGCTGATCCGAGACCGATATCCGACTGCTGCGCAGCGGCTCCTGTTCGAGCATCATGATCATCATCGCCTCCGCGCGATGTTTGTACACAAAGCGGTCCATGAGATATCCGCGGGCAGCGAGGGCGTATGTGTCTGCATGGGTGATGACCTTCAACAGATCGGGCATCCTCCGATTCCGCAGGCTGAGGATCTCCTGATAGGGATCGAAAGCTTCCTCAGGATAGCTGAACATCAGGCTGGCGGAGGCGTTCAGCAACTGCTGCTCCTGCTGATAGGTTTCGGAGAGTGAAAGGCGTTTCGAATATTTACGTCCCCCGCGGACATTGGTGTTGAAGAGTCGCTGGAATGCATAGGGATGTTTCGGAATGAGCTTACCGGTCGAAATACAAGGGTGGTCCATGAAACCGCGTCCCAGCCAACCGGAATGGTCTCCGATGACGGCTCCGTTCAGATCACGATTATTGAGCAGGATGCGGTTCGACTCGATGCCTCCCGTGGCCAGCAACAGCTGATTGACCTTTAACGACTGCCGGCGACCGGCATGATTACTCACTTCCACACCGGTGATGCGTCCGTTTCCGTCGGGGATCAATCCCGTCAGCATGGCATTATAAACAACCTGAAGATCACGCTCGAGCGTTCGGGCATAGACCTTGGTGAAATCCGGCTCGGGCGCCCATTTGGAGAAATGAAAATCGATCGCCGCATCGAAGGACGGCCTTTCCAGGCCGAACATCTTGAAAATATCTTCGTGATAATCCAGTGCGTCGATCTGCATGAAGGCATTGGCCCGCGGATAGTAAGCGGAAAGATCCTCAAACGGGATGGGCCATCCACTCTCCGACACCCAGTCTCGCCGGCTGAAATCAACCGGTCGGAAGGGCAGCGACTGACCCCCCCAGGCGATGGTCGTACCGCCCACCGCCCGCTTTCTGCCCCAGACCGCATTCTCCAAACGCTTTCCGGTCTGTACCACCTCGTTGTCGATCTGACGGTCGCGGTGTTCTCCGATGCGACCGGATTCCAGCAGGAGCACCTTCTTTCCCTTCCGCGTGAGTTCGACACCCATCATGATGCCGACGGCACCGGATCCGACAATGACATAGTCGAATGTTTCGCCGGAATATGGTAGATCAACCCGATCGAGGTCAGTGTAAGGCATGTCCTTCAGATGCTTGATTGGTTTGAATGCCGGCGATGTTTTCCCTGAGGACAGCGGGACGTCGCGTGAAAAACAGGAGTTTTCCCTCCGGATTTCTGCGCGACCAATATGGCAGCACTTCGGAGGGAGGCATCTTCAGCCCATCCGCGTCGCGTTTGGAAAAACAGCTGTGCAAGAAATGCCTCTTCTCCGGATACCGCAACGTCAACTCTTCAAAGATACTGCCTGCTTCATACTGAAGGACCTCAAATCCTTCAAGGTCTCCGGCTGAAAGACCGAGCAGGGCATTTGCCGGAGCGGCTACGCCCAGCGAACCGATCGCACCGGCTGACTGCCGGCGCAGGAGCCATGTCCTGGCCTCGTCATCGAGAAAGGAAGGCAGGCCTTCATGGATCAGATAGCACGCAAGCCGCGCGCAGCCCAATCGTTTTAGGCTTCCGTTGAAGGATGATTCCACCTGCTCCCGGGTGATACGGCGCCATGCTGGTGTCGCCGTATCGGCCCCTGATAAGGCCTGCGTTCTGCCCCGTTGCGTTCCGCGGAATCTTTTTCTGATATAATTGAGGGGCATCGCCAGCCGTGGGTCGAGCGTTGGCGACACGCCGGCCGCCAATCCGAATTTTCCGGTGATCCGGACTTCTTGTCCCTTCCGTGCCAGAAAGCGCCCGAGTACCCACTCGGCATAACCTTGTCCGTACAGCGGAGCGGTGTCGAAATGCCGGATGCCTCCGTGGTAGGCCTCCTCCAGCAGGCGCAAGGCACGCCCTTGTGTTGGAAGTGCCGACAGACCCGCAGTGCCAAATATCAACTGACCTATGCCGGACATCAGGCTGGTGGATGCGTTGAAGTGTCGGATCTGTGCGACGGAATGAACCGGTCGAGTACTTTGGTCAGCTTGTGGGTGACCTCACGGGCGGAATACTGGTCGAAAGCCCGCATGTCAACTTCCTTCGGGTCGAAACCGGCAAGGAATGTCCGAAACGACCGGAAAATTTCCGGGAATTGCCGGGAAATACCGGCAACACCCGCTTCTCCGGGAAAGTCGAGTACGATGCCGGCCCTCGTTTGTCGAAGCACCTGAACGGCTGTACTCTCCTCATGCAGGACTGCGAGAATGGGCTTACCACTCAGCACCCCCTGATAGGTCTTGGATGGTGTGTAATGCGATTCCGTGCTGCCAAGGATGAAGACGGCGTCCGCCGCTTCCAGGTGGACAAGTACATCCAGATATGGTATCCGCGCCGGGTATTCGTGCACGATGGATCCCCAGAGTCCATGGCGCTCGGCATAAGGGCGGATATTGAACCCTTCGGGGTCGTTGGGGGACTTGCCGCTGCCGATGAAATGGAATTCAACATCCGAGAAGGCCTCCCTGTCAGCAGCGATCGCCGAAAAGAGCGCATCCAGGGGGCCGTAAGCCTTGGGCAGCATGGCGCCGGCATAAACGAACTGCAACTTCTCGTTGGGCTGGAAGAGATAGGGCTTCCTCCCGAGACCTGCCACGGCCTTGTGATCCGCCTGCTCTCCGCCGTAGGGCATGGCCGCAAACAGGCAGTGGGTCTTAAGTGCCGGGTTGCGTTCGATCACGCCCCGGTAATATCCTTCGGCCACGCCGGTGATGAAGGATGCCCGCCTGACGGCGATGGGTTCCAGGAAACGTGACAATTTCGTACTCCACCAGTGCCTCGACCATTTCCGCTCCGAGCCGGGGAAGAACTGAACCCAGGGATCGATGTAGTCGATCCCGTAACGGATGCCGGTGGTGGCATGCAGCCATCTGCCGAGCAGGGCGCCGTAGAACGACGGAATGGGAATGTAAAGTAACTCGATGTGTTCTTCCCTGATCAGCTTCCGGGCCGTCTTGTAAAGATGAAAGAAGGCCCGAAGTCCGATATCCCCGATCAGGCGGGGCCTGGTGACGGGAAAGGCACCGGTTTTGACAATACGCTGGCCCGCCGGAAGCAGCCTTTCCAGGTCGTGATCAAGCGTCTCCTCATAGTAGCGCTCATGTACGGTGAGGATGACCGGCTCCCATCCAAATGATGGGAGGTGTTGTGCAAACAGCCTCGAACGATGCACGGCCGCCAGGTTAGAAGGCGGATAGTGCGGCGTGATGATCAGGATCCTGGGGAGGTTTGGAGCTGGCATGTGTCAGTAGGGAAGCGGGTGGCCGGAGGGAAAACAGATCAGCATATGAGGTATAGTGTTGAAGCCCCTGAGGGAGGCGGCATCCCTGAAATGCACGCGCTCAGGATCTTTGAGCTGCCACACGGAATAGGCATGGTAATCATATTTCTCCAGGAAGTCCGCCGCAGCGTCCAACGCCTCAGGACCATGCAGTTCCAGCAGGATCAGCGGACGCTTGCCGGTAAATAGCCGGTGGCCATTGTGAAGGGCGAATACCTCAGCCGACTCCAGGTCGAACTTGATGATGTCCGGTGCCGGAACACCCCGTTCATCGATCAGTTCATCGACGCCGCAGCAGGTGACTTCCTCCAGTTCGATCTGCTGTTTTTCGTCGTATGTTTTGGATAGCCCGAACGGACCACTGCTGCCTCCCAGGTTCCGGGTGAATTGAATGCGGGAATGATCAGGACCTACGGCCAGCTGATGCACGCGGACATTATCCCATCCGTTGAGCCGGGGAAGTGATGATACCACATCATAATTAGCACCGGAAGCCTCGAAGACCTCCACTTTACCCGAGGGACCGACGAGTTGCCGGAAAATGGCCGCATAATAGCCGTAAAAGGCGCCGCAGTCCCAGGCGACCATACCCGGTCTGACGATCTCAGGTAATCTGACCCGGTCGAATATCCATTGGTCGTAATCCCCTTTGAGATAGGATGCTCCGAGTCGGATGTCTATCTTCATCCTCACGCCCTTAGCGGGGCCTCTCCATACCCTTACGATGTTGAATCCGTTCTCCCTCGGATACAAAAGGTACAGGACCTGCTTGAATAGCTTTTTGATCATTTGATTGTATTCGATTTGTCGATTCACTGCTCCTCGCCCCGCCACTGAAGGGCCAAAGTCCGTGAAACCTGCTCCCACCCGTAAGACCGCATGCGGTGTTGACGCTCCGCGGCGGTCGCCCGCAGCCTTTCCTTGAGGCCGAGCATACGATCCAGCAGCCGCTCCCATTCGGACGCATCTGGATGGAACAGGATCCCGTGATCCGGATGATCAGCCATGAAGGCCCGTTGTGCTTGTGTTTCCGTGACCGCAAGGAACAATCCCGCCTGAAGATAGGCCAGGATCTTGTTCGTGATCGCGAGTTCGCGGTTTCTGTCTGCCACCACATCGATGGCGAGTCCGACATCGAAGCTGACGAGCCGGCTATGCAACTCGGTCTGTCTGACCGGTCCATGCAAAAAAATATTGGAGACGCCTCCCAGATATTCCTTCGTGAAGGAAGGGTCGGGATGGCCGAATATATGTAATTCGACCCGGTCTCCTGCCGCAATGATGGCCGGCAGCACCAGCTCGAGTCCTCTGCGGGCCGAAACAACCTGAGAAAACCATACCAGCTTTAGCGGACCGGACGCGACTGACTCGGGTGCCGGAAATTCTGAGGACGGAAACCAGTTGAGCAGGGTCATCCATTGCGGTCCCTCCTCTCTAAGGTCGGTGGCTACCTCCCTTTGGATCAACGGCGCAGCGAAGGATACGTAATCTGCGGCGGAGAGGGTGTGCCGCATGAGCCTCCGCATAGAGGCTGCAAGACGGGGATCCTGCGTCTCGCCCGGATGGTAGTCTTCCACATCGATGCCCAGTCGTGCGCTGGTTCGGCGTGCAAACCGTGTCGCCGGCAGGAAGGCAGCAGGATTGTGCGCGATGACCCAATCCGGTGTCAACCGAAGCCCTCGCAATGCATGGTCGAGCATGTATGCTCTTTTTCCGGCCGCGAGGGCATCGACCATCGGGTGTTTCCAAAAGCCGGTCAGGCGTCTGGCGACCCGCTCAAGCAAACTGGCGATCAGCCAGGGCATGAATGGTTTGCGCGTGGCGGAAAGTCTGGTGAATCGCACCCCGGGAAGTGCCTGGATCTTTTCATCATCCTGCACATCCGTCCAGTTGCCCAGTCGAAAACAGAGTACATGGATATCATGTCCGGCGTCCCGCGCGCACAGGATCTCCTTGTAAAGGCGCGGATTCGCGGAAACAGAAAGAGTAGTGATGAACAGCAAGGATGCCATCAGCCGTTTTCGGGGTTCGACGGCAGCATGTCTTCGATGCGCCGGAGGTGTGCCTCGTATGAGTTGTCCCTGGCAAACTCCATTCGCTTACGGGTCAGCGCAGGATCTTCACCTGCCTGCAGTTTTTTGATCGTGGCACTGAAAAACGACAGGAAATCAGGGTCTGAAGGAGACATCATGTATATCAGATCGGATCCCCTGTAACTGCTGAGCGGCTGAGAGATGACAGGCTTGCCGGTAGAGAGGTATTCAAGCATCTTATGAGAGTTGGATCCATCGGAAAATGCTGTCAGATTGAGCTTGAAACACTGCCAGAACAGGTCGGCCTCCTTCATCTGCGAAAGTAGTTCCTGCCCCTGGAATGCGCCTCTCAGTTGTACGTTGGCTTTCGTCTGCAATTGCGCTATGAAACGATTGGAGTCATGATCCTGAAGGCCGCCCAGGTTCAATTCGGCGGTCTTGTAGGAGCCCCAAAAAATGAATGTCAGTTCAGGATGCGTTTCAATAACCTTCAGGATGGCCTCGCGGTCCATCGACTCGATGCGAAGATTACCGAGGTATCCCACGATCGTGGGAGTACTGGCCGTTTCCGCTGATTCTAACTGCAATGCTTCAGGAATGGCCGCATGGAAGATCTTTTGCAACCCATGATTGATCCTGAATACCAACTTATTTGCAGCGCGTATACGTTCGTATATTGTATCGGACACCGCCAGGACAAGCGAGGCGGAGTCTGCCTCCGGCGGCGTTCCCTGCTTGTTGAACTGATCGGCCAGGAAGAGAATGCGCACGGGCGCCCCGAACCAGCGCAGGTTCCGGAACAAAAAACTCTGAAAACACCATACCACATCCGGCTTATGCCCGATCCTTTCCAGGAGCAGACGGATCTGACGGCGCAACATCCATTCGAAGATCACAGCCGGCAGGAACCGTTCACCGCGAAAAACGGGCTTGTAGGTGACCACATGCACCCGCGGATGATCCTCCGTCTGCCGGATCGTCACCCCCTTCGTGTCTAATGTGGGAGGTTCTATGAAATAGACCGTGCAACCCCGATCGGCAAGCTCCAGTGCATAATGGTGCTTGCTGATGCGCATTTTCCCCCATCTTTCCGGGGAAATGAGGTAGACCGTCTGATTCCTGAGTAGATACATTCAATAATGATTTGAAAGGGATGAAGGGGCGACCAAGCATCTCTTCCGGCGTCCAGGTATGGTTAGCTTTACAATGATATGGATCCTTTCATCAATTTGAAACCCGTACAGAAACTGATCAACACCCCCATCCCCTTCTTCTGATATACGAACATACTGCCTGCCGCAGCGGCGGAGGCACCAGCCTCCACGGCCTTCCTGAAATCTTCGGTACTTGCGGCACCTCCACAGGCGATGACGGGTATCCCGACTGCTTGCGAAACGGAAGATATGAGCGGCAGGTCATATCCCTCCCAGGTGCCGTCCTGCCGGATCGAATGGAGCATGATCTCACCGGCTCCATGCTGTTCGAGTTCACGTGCCCATTCTTCCGGGCTTTTACCAGTATCCCGCGTGCCAGACCGGGCAAAGCAGCGGGTGCGTCCCAGCCAGTTCTTCCTGACATCGATGGAAGCGACAACGGACTGCGCACCGTATATTGAAGCGATGGACTCAGCCAGCGACAGATCGTCATAGAGAACTGAATTCAGCACCACCTTCTCATAGCCGCAATCAAAAACGCGACGGGCATCTTCCAGACTGCGTATCCCGCCGCCATAGGCCATGGGCATGAAAGCCTCACCTGCGATCTCCGTGATCTTATCAAAATCCGGTCTGCGCTGTTCCAGGGTGGCCCGGAAATCCAGCACCACCAATTCATCAGCTTCCTTGTCGTTGAAGATCTTGACCGTATTGATCGGATCGCCAACATAGGTTGGCTTGTCAAATCTGACCGTCTTGTACAAGCCTCCCCTGTCAAGCAACAGAACCGGTATGATGCGTACCCTTCCCATGTCAGATTCGTGCAAAATTTTCAAGGACCCTCATGCCATACTTGTGACTCTTCTCCGGATGGAACTGCATACCATAGATGTTCTCTTTCCGAAAGGCACAGGCGAACTCATAGCCATAGGTGCAGGTGGCGGAAACCTCGGCTTCGGTACGGAAATTGAAATGATAGGCGTGGACGAAATAGAAACGGGGTTCTTCAGGAATGCGGGCCCAGATGGGGTCTCCTGCCGAACGGATGACGACGTCAGTCCATCCCATGTGCGGGATCTTCAACCCTCCCAGCCTGGCGGCATCGAAGGCCACCGTATCGGCATCCACCCATCCCAAACCGTCGACATCTCCCTCCTCACTGTGCCTGGTCATGAGCTGCGCACCCAGGCAGATGCCCAGCACCGGCCTGCGCTCTCCGAGCACCAGCCGATCCAGCAGCGGCTTGAGTCCGGAGGCATGCAGATTGTCCATGCCCGCCTTGAAATGCCCGACCCCCGGCAGGATCAGGCGATCCGCCGTCTCGATGATCTCAGGGCGATCGGTGATGACCGAGTCTATGCCAAGCTTGCGACACATATTCTGTATCGAAGCCAGATTGCCCAGTCCGTAGTTGACGATCGTGATCATATTTATCAGGTGCCTCTCAGGCTTTTGAGAACGGGAAGATCGCCCTGTAGATCTTCTTTATCGGTGACAGGATCGGGTATCTCTCCTCCAGTGGCCGCTCGTGATCGAAGGCATAGTGGCTTTTCGGCGGAATGCGCATCAGTTCCTGGAACTCATCGTTCGAAAGGCCAAGCTTCTTCAGCACAAAATCATAGTCCTCCCGGAAAAGTGCAGGATCATAGATCGGTTTCTCCAACTCCTGCAATGCCTCTTCACGGGTCAGCTGCCCCCCAAAGATAAGGTCGCTGAGGTGGGGCTTTCGCTTATCGATGTGGAATTTTTGCGGAAGGATGTAGCCCTGGTAGAATCGGGTCCAGATGCTCTCGAAATGCTTGCCACCATAATCCCGCCATCCGAGCTCGGAGGAAATGACCTTTTTGACCTCGCGCTTGTCGTAATCGACATAATTGAGCACAGACACACCGCGGATCCCCTTCACCTCGTAGTAATACCGCTTGAAACGGGCATCCATCATCGGGTAACTCTTCAGAGGGCGGGTCCCGTAAGCCTTGTGGATGGCCCGGATATTGACATGATCTGCCTTGGGATATATCCAGGTGAGGGGCATGGTCTGCTCGGTCTGCACATTGGTGCCGCTGAGGATATACTTGATATTCCGTTCACCGGCCATGCGGAACAAGGTGCAGGTGATCGCATGGTCGGTGATAGCCTCAATGTCCACCACAGAAGCTTTGAGATATGCCAGTTGCAGATCGCGAAACTCAGACCAGTCGATCACATAAGTGTAGAGGTCGAATCCGCTCCGGGTGATGATTTCCTCAATGTTCCGGACCGATAACTCGGAATTCCATCCGTTATCGAAGTGGACAGCCAGGGGTTTGAGCCCAAGTTTCCGGGCCACCAATGCTACATAGGTGCTGTCCACCCCTCCGCTGACGCCCATGATACAGTCATAGGGTTGGCCCGCACCCTCCGCCCTGATGCGATCGGCGATAGCCGTGAGCCTTTCCCAGCCCTGAGCACCGGGCAGCACATGCTCCGCCTCGGCCTTGCGATAGGCCTCATGGTAGTTGCACACGCCATTTTCGTCAAACCGGATGTCGGGGTCGGCGATGTTATCCATCACGGATAAGGAACACCTACGATACGCCGGATCGTCCTGGGAAAGGACAAGTCCGGGAGAAAACACCATGCTGGCTTTTTTTACCACTTTCTTTCAGTTGAAGTTGCCGGTCGCCGCAGACCATTAAGGAGTCAGGATCCTTCGCCCCCGAGCCGGTTGATATGCGACTCTATGCGGTCGATTTGCTGACGATAGGTGTTTTGAAGCGCAAATGATATACGTTTGATACTGGCCTCAGGGGATGCCCAGTCCTCCCAACCTTCCACCAGCATCCTGAAATCGGATACCACATCCTCGCTGCGGGATATGAACAGCAGGTCCGTATCGGCATACATCAGGGCTGGGGTGCTGAAGATCGGTTTACCGGTCGAGAGATATTCCATCAACTTGTGAGGATTGCCGTTATCCCAACGGGCGGAGTATTCAAATTCAATATTGATGAGCACATCAAGGCCGGGCAGCTCCGCCGTGAAATCCTCCGCTGTACCGGGCCCCATC
>JAJTFQ010000209.1 GCA_021299955.1 Chitinophagaceae bacterium | reverse complement strand
GCAGATCCGATGGTACGGACGGCGCCCAATCCCACTTGCGGGTACTCGGCCAGTTCTGGGCCGTACCCGCATTGGTGACAGGCTCCTGCGACGGCAGAGGGGTGAGTTTCACGGTATCTCCGATCTTTCCGCCCGTCGGCAGAGATGCCGGGTTGTTCATCAGATAGAACAGACGCCAGGCATGATAGGAACCACGTTCATCCGTCGGACCATACACCGACAAGGCATAGCGCGTCACACCGAAACGACCGATACCGCGACCGCCGTACTCCACCGAGAAGTTGATGGGCAGCTTGCCGCCCACGCTGATCCGCTCATATCGATTCACCCACCAGCGACGCATGATCACATTCTCAGCGCCCTGTGCCAGGTACTCGTTTTGCAACACGTACAACGCTTCCGTATTTCCTTCACTGCGATTGGAATTCCCGTCAATGAACATATCGGTGAAGGGCGTACCGGGCTGCGTCCGATTCACGCCGTAACGGGCTGTCACCAGTTTGTAAAGCGACCCGTTCACCAGCGTCTGCGCCTTGGCCTTCGCCTTGGCGAAATCACCCGTGGCCAGGTATAGCTCGGCCAGGTAATGCGTCGCAACCGCCTTGGGGAAGCGCGCCGCGTTTGGAGCCGGATCGGCCAGGTTGGCTTCGGCGAAGAGCAGGTCATCCTCCATGGCCTTGCGCACGGCCGCCCGTGGCGTCCGTTCCCAGTCGGTCCGGATATTATCGCCCTTTGATTCGTTCAGGGTCAACGGCACATCACCCCAGAGCCAGGTCAGATGGCGATAGGCCCAGGCCCGCACCAGCCGGGCTTCTCCGACGATCTGGTTCTTTTCGGCGGCCGTCCACTTGATCTCGGGATTCTCCGCCCGACCGATGATCGTATTGGCGGCATTGATGGTCTGGTACAGCCAGGCCCAGCAGTTGCTCAGGTATCCCTGCGCCGGATTCAGGAGCACACCAAAATTATTGAAGATCCGCTCCGGCTGTCCGCCGGCGGCCGGAAAAGGAGAGAAAGCATTGTCGACACCGATGAAGGCAGGGGTCAGATACATGTCGTTAGTCCCGTTATTATTGAAACCACCGTCGATACCACCGCGCTCCCGGCGGACGAGGTTGTACAGTCCGTAAAGTCCGGATTCAAAGCCTGCCTTATTGACATACAGATTATCGGGGGCGATGATGGCATCGATGAGAAAATGATGAGTTTATGCATGACGAATGCTGTTTAGAGTGAAAGATTGATGCCAGCGATGACCTCCCGCTGCAGCGGTACACCCAGCTGATTACTGATCTCGGGGTCTAGGCCACGATAAGGCGTGAAGGTTGCGAGATTGCGGCCTGTTACATAAACCTTAAGCGTGTTCATCTTGGCGCGTTGCAACCATTTGGCCGGAACCTGGTAGGCCAGCGACAGGTCTTTGAAGCGGATGAAATCCGCCCGCTCGAAGAAACCCACGTTGAACTGGTTGGCCAACGCATCATTTGCAAAATGCGTCCCCGTCGGGTTCTTATCAGACCACCAGTCTTTCTTCGTCGTGTTCAGCCGCACATCACCATAGACCGCATCATTTTCGGTGGGATTGCTCTTGGTGATGCCCGCGACTCCATGGAAGAAGACCATCAACGTAATCGGCCCCATTTTGAAATTATTGGTCACGCCCCAGATCAGCCGCGGGTCCTGGTTGCCAAGGATCATGCGGTCGGCCGCCGTGCTGATCGTACCATCGCCATCGGCATCCAGCACCCGGACGTATCCCGGTTTGGCACTGGCCTTCTGGGCGGAAGCAGCCACCTCATCCGCAGAACGGAAAACGCCGTCATACTTCAACCCGTAGATGACCCGGATGGGCTTGCCAATGAACCAGCCGTTGCCCACATCATCCTTACCGTCTCCGTAGAGGTCGACAATGGCATTGGTGTTATGAGATACATTCAGGTTGGTCGACCAGCTGAAATCCCCCGACTTCACATTGACCGTGTTCAGGCTCAGTTCGATCCCCTTGTTGGAAGTCTTTCCGATGTTCTGCAGGATCCGAGTGAAACCCTGCACCGACGAGATGTTACGCTCCAGCAGCAGATCCTCCGTACGGGCAGTGTAGTAGTCAACCGAACCCTGGATGCGATTGCCCAGAAATCCGAAGTCCACGCCCAGGGTCAGCGTACGGGTGGATTCCCATCCGAGTTGCTCGTTGGCGAGGCGGTTGGGTACATAGCCCGTCAGCAGCGAAGTACCTGCGAGATAACCGCGGGTGGACAACGTCGCGAGCGACTGAAAACTGGATACGGCCTGGTTGCTGTTCAGGCCATAAGAAGCCCGAAGTTTCAGGTTGTTCAGGGAAGAGATGCCCGACATGAAGCGCTCGCTGCCCAGGTTCCAGGCCAGTGCAAAGGAAGGGAAGAGGCCATATTTCGTATCATTTCCGAAACCAGAATAACCGTCGCGGCGAGCGGTGACCGTCAACAGATAACGACTGTCATACCCATAGTTCAACCGCAGCATCTGCGAAAGGATCGCCTGACGGTACTCCGTCGAAGAAGGCGTCGGCAGCTTCGCCGCATTCATCTGATAATTAGTCAGCACATCGTTGGGGAAACCCACACCGATGAGCTGGTCGCGGTCGTAATCGTTCGCCTGACTGCTGTAGAGGCCCGTGAAATTGACATTGTGCTTACCGAACCCACGTGCATAATTCAACAGATGTTCCACGGTCACGTTGCGTTCCACGGAATTGTAGTTGACCGCGCGGCCGTTATTTTCGAAGCCTTCCCTCGTATCAACACCGAAATAACTCTTCCGAAGGTTGTTATCAAATTCGATCCCCGCGTTGAGGCGATATGACAAGCCCTTCACCCAGGGCACGTCTATCTTTGCATAATTCGAACTGAAGAGCCGGTAGGAATTGTCGCGATTGAGTGCCAGCAGATCACCCAGCGGGTTGCCGGCCTGGTTGTATTCCGGCCAGGCATATACCGTCGGCTTGCCATCTGCCCCATAGGCCGTCGTCAGCGGATTCATATAATTCGCGCCAAAATCACCGGAGAAAGTGGCCGGAAGTCCACTGCGATCCTGGAACGACAGTTGGGAAGAAGTACCCATCGACAGCCAGTCGGTGATCTTCACATCCAGTCCGGGCCGCAATGTATAGCGACGAAAGGCGTCGTTGATGGCAATGCCCTTGACATCGAGATACGTGGCACCCAGGTAGAAACTGATGCGGTCAGAACCGCCGGCTACATTCACGCTATGTTGCGCCCTGGCCCCGCGCTGGGTGGCGAGGTCATACCAGTCAACCCACTGACCCGCCTGATAGATGGCCTCCTCGGAAGGCGTCATGGCGGTGGCAGGGATGTTCAGTCTCGATTTCTTGAACTCATAGAACTCAGGCCCCGTCATCAGATCCGGCTTGTTGATGATGGTTTGCGTTCCGTAAAATCCGTCATAAGTAATGTTCAGCCTGCCCTTACGACCCTGCTTGCTGGTCACCAGGATGACACCATTGGCACCTCGCGAACCGTAGATCGCGGCCGCAGACGCATCTTTCAGGATCTCGATCGATTCAATATCATTCGGGTTGATCTCAGAGATACCGCCTGTGTAGGGGATCCCGTCCCAGATCACGAGGGGACCATTGCTGGCGCTGATGGAATTTCGGCCGCGGATATCGATCGTGAGGTCATTGCCCTCGGCGCTGCCGCTGTTGGTGTTGATCAGCAGTCCGGGCACGGCCCCCTGCAAAGCCTGGGCGATGTTGGTATTCGGAAGTTGCTGCAGACGCTCCCGCGGCAGCGAGGCCACGGAACCCGTCACATCTTTCTTTTTTTGCGTGCCGTAACCGATCACCACGATCTCTTCCGTGCGGGCCAGGGATCGCTTGAGCGTCACATTGAAGGATCCGGCAGCAGAGGCCTTGTATTCCACCGGATCATAGCCAACAAAGGAAAAGACCAGGATCTCCCCCACGTTGGGAACTTCAATGGAATATCGGCCGTCGGCATCGGTGGTCACTCCCTTACCGGTGGACTTCACCATGACCGACACCTGGGGCATCGGCTGTCCGTCTTCATCCGTGATACGGCCTGTAAGCGTCACGGGCGGCGGAGCCGGGGTTTCGGACTTTGTCTCGGGGCGTTCCCGCTGCTTGATGATCACGTTCCCGCCTGATATCACATAGGAGAGATCGGAATCCTTCAGCAGGATGTCGAGCACCTGGGAAACCGGTGCACGCCTGACCGACAGATCATAGTTTTTAAGTCCCTTCAATTGTTCGCGGGCATAGATGAACCCCAGGGATGTCTGCCGCTCAATGGCCCGGAAGACCTGTTCTGCCGGGGCATTACGCACAGACAAGTCAACGGTCTGACTGAAACCGCTGGCGGCCGCCTGCAGGCAGGTGACGAGCATGAGTAGAAATGTCAACTTCATCGGTGATGGATTTTTGTTGATGGATACAGCCGGAAGATCCGGTCATTGATTGATGATTAGATTTTATAATGATGGATGTCAGGGCTTTGAGACCTGGATATTTCCGTCCTGGATCTTAAATCTGACCAAACCGGTGAGCGAGAGTTTCTCCAGGAAAGCAGAGACCGGCACATCGCGGCTGATGCGGGCTACAAAGCGGTATGGGATTTCATCCCGGAAACGCACATCCACATCGTAGTACCTGGAGATCTCCTGCATGATCGTTTGCAGATCGACCCCGTCATAGATGAACTGTCCGTTCTTCCAGGCCATGACCGATTCCGTATCGGCGGATTGAACGGTCATCC
>JAJTFQ010000208.1 GCA_021299955.1 Chitinophagaceae bacterium | reverse complement strand
AACCCTCCAAGGGTCGGGTAACCCTCCAAGGGTCGGGTAACCCTCCAAGGGTCGGGTAACCCTCCAAGGGTCGGGTAACCCTCCAAGGGTCGGGTAACCCTCCAAGGGTTGTGGTACCCTCCAAGGGTCGGGTAACCCTCCAAGGGTTGGGTACACTCAATCCCATTCGAAAAAAAAAATTCCCCGACAATGCAATGCCTGCCGGGGAACTAGTGTATTGTTTGATGATTCCTGATCAGGGGAAGATACCCAGCTGACCATAGATCGTCCCAACCTTATTAATGGCGACCACAAAGGAAGCGGTGCGCATGTCCTTGATCTCAGGATTCGCCTTCCAGCATTCGATGATCTCGCGCGTGGCGGTGATCATGGTCTCCTCCAGACCGCTATATACCAGATCCACTTCATCCGGTCCATGCACCAGCTTCTTGCGGGCAGACTCCTCGATCCGATGGCCGGTCAGCTTTTCGATCTGGTCTACGATCCCGATGTTCTGACTTTCGGTGAATCGCTTTTCCAGCCGGCCATAACGGACATGGCTCAGATTTTTCAGCCATTCGAAGTAGGAAACCGTCACGCCTCCGGCATTCAGATACATATCCGGGATGACCAGGGTTCCTTTCGAAACGAATACCTCATCCGCTTCAGGTGTCAGCGGACCATTGGCGGCCTCGCCAATGATCTTCGCCTGGATGCGCGGAGCATTTTCACCATTGATGACATTCTCCAGCGCAGCGGGAATCAGGATGTCGCAGGGCAGTTCCAGCGCATCTGAACTCTTGTTCATGTTCGTCGCCCCGGGAAAGTTCAGGATACTGCCCGTCTCCTTTCTGTGCGCGACAACGGCCTCAACATCCAGTCCGTTGGGATTGGAGATCGCCCCCTCATATTCAGCCAGGCCCACAATCAGTGCGCCTGCCTCATGGAAGTATTTGGCACTGTGGTATCCTACGTTGCCCAATCCCTGCACAACTACCCTTTTGCCGGCGATACCGGTCGGCAGCCCGAGCCGCTGCATGATGTCCGTCATCGAACATACTTCGCGCACTCCATAAAACACACCGAGCCCCGTGGCCTCTTTCCGGCCCCTGACTCCCCCCTGGGTGATCGGCTTCCCGGTTACACAGGCCATCGCATCCACTTCGCCCGGATTCATCGCCATATAGGTGTCCAGGATCCACGACATTTCACGCTCTCCAGTGCCATAGTCGGGCGCCGGTACGTCCTCGCCCGGACCTATGAATTTCTTCTTCACCAGTTCGGTGGTGTATCTGCGCGTGATCCGCTCCAGGTCGTAAGCGGAATAATTCCTGGGATTGATGGCAATGCCGCCTTTGGCACCGCCGAAGGGTACATTGACGATGGCGCACTTGTAGGTCATCAGCGCTGCCAGCGCCATGACCTCGTCGAGATTCACCATGTCGCTGAAGCGAATGCCACCCTTGCAAGGTAGCTTGTGCTGTGAATGCTGCACTCGGTATGCCTTGATAACCTCAATGCGATCTCCGATCTTGACGGGGAAGTTCATCCGCAGCACGGAGTTGCACTGCTTGATCTGCTCGAGCAGCCCCTGGTCAAACGGAGTGAATTTTGCCGCCTTGTCGAAACTTTTGCACACGGCATCAAAGAAACTGTACTGTCCGGCCATAGTCGATAGGTTTAGGATGTGAATTCAATATGGAAGCAATAACAATCGAAAGATTGAAGAGAGATCAAAAAACCGCAAAGCCCGCTAACTTCAGTCCGCGTTCCGCTCCATCCTGCGTATTCTGCGGTCTAGGCTTACAAGGTAAAGGATCAGCCCTGCCAGGATGGTGGACATCACAGCCACCACAACGTAGATCTTTCCGTTGCTGCGCATCACATCAGCCATCTCCGCGCCGGATGATTGAGCCATCGAAGGAATACCTGAAAAAAATAATAGGACGAACGCCAGGAGGAATGGAATGGAATTACGCATTTGACCATTTTTTTTCACGAAGAATATCTAATCTGATCTTCAGGGTCGCGATCCAGGTACCCAGCAGGGTCCAGCCGATCACAGCCGGATAGAAGACCATTCGCATACGCGCATCAATGTCATTGAAATTGAGGGCGGGATTGCCTTCCTGCCCCGGATGCAGGCTCGGAAGCAGGCGGGGCACGATCCAGATCGACGGGAACAACATCGCATAGGCGAAGATGTTGTACACCGCACTCACACGCGCTCTCCGGTCCATGTCTGTCACCGAATCCCGAAGGATGAAATACGCGAAGTACACCAGGATCGCCATGGCCGCGCCGATCAGCTTGGGCTCGCGGGCGATCGAACCGAAAGAGGCATAGGCGGGGTTATTCGGGTCTGCCCAGGTATAGGCCGCCCATATCGCACCCGTCCCATATCCGAGCAGACCCATCACCAACCCAACGGCAGCGAAGGACCTGGCGCCCATATCGCACCCGTCCCATATCCGAGCAAACCCATCACCAGCCCAACGGCAGCGAAGGACCTGGCACGCAGATCATAGCTGATGTCCAGGGTGCGCACATACCTGATACTGTACACCACCGAAGTCGTGAACAGGATCATCATGGCAAACCACATGCAGACATGATAATAGAGGTTCCGAATGGTCTCCTGCAGTTGAGGGATCTCTGGGACCGGGAGGAGTATCCCTCCGATGACCGCGTAGGCCAGCAGCGCCACGCACAATATCTTCCACCATGATTTTCGCATGAATGCGGTGGTTTAACAGGTGATAAAACACGGAACGGATCCCGAATGTTGTGTGCGCGTCCGGAATAAGTTCGGTTACACTTTCGCCGCAAAGTTAGCATGCATGCCTAATCTTTCCACAGAAAGGGAAATAAAATCAGCGTCAGCAAGATCACGCTGGCGTCCAGGGCCAGCAGCAGCCAGACGATGCCAAGGTCTGCCCCCGCCGCAAAGGTTTCTGAAAAGGCGAGCTTCGAAAGCCGCATCAGCAGCAGCAACTGTGGCATAATGACCGGAAAGCCGAGGATGGCCATTAGAGAAGCCTGCTGCATCGCCTTGGATGCAATGGCCGCCAGCATGGTGAATATCAGCGAGAGTCCGAATGCCCCCAGGAAACTGATCCCTGCGAAAAGCCAGAAGGAGTCCGTCGGGTCTCCCATGAAGGCGATGAACAAAAGCAATGTCAGCATGTTCATCCCGGCCATCAGCAGCAGATTGTACATCACCTTCGCAATCACGAACTCCGCCGGACCGGCGATGGTATGAAAATACAGCATCCTGCCCCGGGACTCCTGCAGGAAGCTCTTCGCCACCGCATTGATGCACACAAACAGCTGCATCACCCAGAACAGGGCATTCCAGGTCTCCGCTACCGGCTGGTCTAGGGTCAGGTATAAAACAAAGACTGTCGACAGTACATACAGCATCACACCATAGAGTGCATGCTGCTGGCGAAGCTCCAGGAGCAGATCCTTACGAAACAGGCTAATGACGGCTTGAAGACGCAAATTGTGTGATTTGTCGATCCGTGGGATCACTTCTGTCGATAAGGATAGCATTTACGGCACAGCGGTTCATAACGGTCCTTCTCGCCGATCACCACCTGGCCCTCATCCACCGAGGTCCGGTGCGAATAATGCGCGATCGATCCGCACCGCATGCAAATGGCATGGAGTTTGGTAACATAATCCGCAATGGAGAGCAGTCCCGGCATGGGGCCGAAAGGTTTTCCGGTGTAGTCCATGTCAAGACCTGCCACGATCACCCGGGCACCCCCGTTGGCCAGTGATTCGCAGACATCGATGATGCCGACATCGAAGAACTGGGCCTCGTCGACGCCCACCACGTGCGCGGAACCCGCCAGAGACAGTATGGCTGCACTATCATTGACCGGAACCGCAGTAAGTGACTGCTCGTCGTGAGAAACAATATGTGCTGCATGATACCGGTCGTCGATCTTCGGCTTGAAGATCCTGGCCTCGAGATTGGCGATCCGCACGCGCTTCAGCCGACGGATCAGTTCCTCGGTCTTGCCAGAAAACATGGAGCCGCAAATCACTTCGATCCAGCCTCCGGAACCCTCCCGAATATTCGGTTCAATGAACATGATGCAATGAAATCTGATGTAGGTTTGCAGAGACGGCCACCTGCCGTACCCCTGGTCGGCAAAACTAACCCTTTTGACATGGAAACTGCGGAGCAATTGCTGGAAAAACTGAACAGACAGTTCCGTGCCGGAGAACCGGCCGCTGTACTGTTGCGGACCCTCACGGCCCTCGAAACGGCCATTCGGCACCATCCGCCCGCCGTCAGGCTTCCGGAACCGGATTTGGCTCCGTTGCAGCAGATCGTTGTACAAACGCTGCAGGACATGCCCGAGCCTCCGGAGGACGCCGTCATCGAAGTCCTCGAAGTAGACGAAGCCGAGATCGAAGAGGAATTGCGTGCCTTGAAAGAGGCTGCAGAATTAAGGCAGGTCCGTCAGCAGCATCTGCGTCCTGACCTCACACAGATCTCCGGAGATGAGCCCGGATCACTGACGCATCAGCATCTCCCAACCATCGAGCCAACCCCGATGCGGACTGTGCCCCAGATGACTCCCCAACATGCTCCTGTCCCGGTACAGTTGCCCGTAGCCGAAACCACCCAGCCGGACAAGAAGGAGTTGAACGAGACAATGGCAGACAGATCTTATTCACTCAATGACCGTTTCCGAAATTCAGACGTGGCAGATGACCGCCCCAGATACCTCGAGCCGATATCAGATCTCCGATCCGCGATCGGCATCAATGACCGCTTCCGTTTCGTGAACGAACTCTTTGCAGGTGACGGCGAGGCTTTCTCCAGGTCGATCCGCAACGTCAATGAGGCAGGGGGGCTGGCAGAGGCCCTCCGCAGACTGGAGTCGGATATCAACAATGCAGGATGCTGGCGGTCAAACAACCCCACCCTCAGGGAACTCATTCAGCTGGTCGAACGCAGATATCCCTGAATGCCCTCCATCACCGCTCTTGTGGCGCCGGCTTCGGCCCTCACGTAGTCCACGGATGCTCGACCTGCCGCCGCCAGGGCCCCCGCATCTGCCAGCAGCTTGTCCAATATGCGTTCGAGGTCGGAAGCCCCGCTGACCACAAAGGCTCCACCCAGTCGTTTTAGTGCTGCCGCCTCCCTCGCCTTGCGATGTACCGGGCCGAAAACAACCGGTATGCCATACACAGCAGCTTCAAGGATATTGTGGATACCCGCCCGGTGGAATCCACCCCCAACATAGGCCACCGTACCGTAGCGGTAAAGTCTGGACAATAATCCAATATTATCGATAAGCAATGTTTGCCAATCCTCCTTGCGCTCCGGCCCGGCTAACAGCAGTTCAGACCATCGCAGCACCTTCGGAAACGCTTCAGTGATCGCGGAGAGTCGGTTCTCAGATATTTCGTGCGGGGCGATGATCGATCGCAGTCCCGGACGCCGGGAGATATAGGCTGACAGCAGCCGCTCATCCTCCGGCCATGTGCTGCCGGCCACCATCACCGGCCCTGAATCCTTCAGGAACGTGAGTTCCTTGATCTCTCCGGAACTGGCCGCCACCGAACAGACCCGATCGAACCTGGTATCTCCCGCAATGCTGACACGATCCTCCAGTCCAATGCCGCTCAATAAAGATCTGGATCCCTGATCCTGAACAAAGATCAGGGCATATCGCTTCAGCATTCGCCTCCAGAATCCGCCCCAGGGCTTGAAAAATGGCTGACCAGACCGAAAAATGGCCGACACCAGCACAGACGGTATCCCCCGCTTTTCCAACACCTCCAGATGATGATACCAGTGCTCATACTTGATGAATATGGCGAGGTGGGGACGCACGATCGAAACGAAATCTTCCGCATTTCCGGGTGTGTCCAGCGGCATATAAGCCACAATGTCGGCGCCCGGGTAATCCTTGCGCAATTCATAGCCGGAAGGGGAGAAGAAGGTCAGCACGATGGTCATGTCTGGCCGTGCGGAACGGATGGCCCGTGCGGAACGGATGGCCTCCAGAACAGGCCGCCCCTGCTCGAATTCACCCACGGATGCACAATGCATCCATAACCTGTCTCCCCCAGCCTTGGCCAGCCGGGTGGCCAGCTTGTCCCGCCACCCCCTGCGCCCTTCGATCCAGGCACGGGCCTTGCGGTTCCAAAGCGATGCGATCAGGATCAGGAGCCGGTATCCCTGAATCGAAATGTCGTATAAAAGTCGCATCATCAAATGATCGTTATCTGTAACGACAAAGCTACAGCTTCGGCACGACTGCCTTAAGTTTCGTACCTTTGCACCCTTAAAAACGAATATGCGCCCCATACAAATGGTCGACCTGAAGGAGCAATACCTGCACATCCGGGAGGAAGTGGACGCCGCCATCCACCAGGTCCTTGACAGCACCGCCTTCATCGGAGGAAAGCCTTTGCAGGATTTTTCATCAAACCTTGCCGCTTACACCGGAGCCCGCCATGTGATACCCTGCGCCAATGGCACGGACGCCTTGCAGATCGCCATGATGGCCCTCGGTCTCCAGCCAGGCGACGAAGTGATCACCCCATCCTTCACCTACATCGCCACCACCGAAGTGGTCGCCCTCCTGAAACTGAAGCTGGTATTCGTGGAAGTCGACCCCGCCCTCCTGAAACTGAAGCCGGTATTCGTGGAAGTCGACCCCCAGACCTTCTGCATCGATCCCGCAGCCGTGGAGAAGGCCATTACCCCCCGGACCCGGGCCATCGTGCCGGTCCACCTTTATGGTCAGTCTGCTCCGATGGAAGCCCTGCTGGACATCGCCCGCAGACACGGATTGCATATCATCGAGGATAACGCCCAGGCCATCGGCGCAACTTATACCTTCAGCGATGGTACCATCCGCCAGACAGGCACCATGGGTACCATTGGCACCACCTCGTTCTTCCCCTCCAAGAACCTGGGATGTTACGGCGATGGTGGCGCCATCCTCACCAATGATGATGCCCTCGCCGATAAGCTGAAGATGATCGCCAACCATGGGCAGAAAGTCCGATATTACCATGAGGTGGTGGGTTGTAATTCCAGGCTCGATACCATCCAGGCCGCCATCCTGGATGTGAAACTAAAGCGGTTGAATGACTACATCGCTGCTCGCCAGGCCGTGGCCGCCGCATATGACCATGCCTTTGCCGGGCATCCCGCCATCACGACGCCCAAAGTGGCGCCCGGGAACACCCATGTATACCACCAGTATACATTGCAACTCGAAGGGGTTGACCGCGATGGATTGCAGCAATATCTTGCGGCCCTTTCCATCCCCAGCATGATCTATTATCCCGTACCCGCTCACAGGCAGCGCATGTTCACCGACCTGGGAGCCGGCGGCGAGGACCTTCCGGTCACCGACTGGCTCACAAAAAGGGTCATTTCCCTGCCAATTCACACGGAAATGCCGGCTGAACATATAGAATTGATCACTTCGAGCGTTCTAGCTTATATCGAACACACAAAATCACAATCATGAAGATCGCAGTCGTAGGAACCGGTTACGTCGGCCTGGTCACCGGCACCTGTTTCGCCGAGACGGGAAATTATGTCACCTGCATAGATATCGACCATCGCAAGGTGGAGAAATTGTCGAACGGACAGATCACCATCTATGAGCCGGGCCTCGAAAAAATATTCTTGCGCAACCTGAAAGAAGGCCGTCTGGATTTCACCACGGACCTGGCTTCGGGCATCAAAGATGCCGCCATCATATTCCTGGCACTGCCCACCCCGCCAGGTGAAGATGGATCTGCAGACCTGAAATATGTGCTGGGTGTCGCCCGCGACCTCGGAAAGATCCTGACAGACTACGTCGTGGTCGTTGATAAGAGCACCGTACCCGTCGGCACCGCAGAAAAGGTACACGCCGCCATTTCCGAAAACTATAACGGACCATTCGACGTCGTTTCCAATCCGGAATTCCTGCGCGAAGGTGTGGCGGTGGATGACTTCATGAAACCCGATCGTGTCGTTGTGGGCACCCGCTCTGAGCGCGCCCGTAAGTCCATGACCGAACTGTACGCTCCTTTCGTTCGTTCCGGAAACCCTGTGATCTTCATGGATGAGCGCTCTGCGGAACTCACCAAGTATGCTGCCAACTCTTTCCTGGCCACCAAGATCTCCTTTATGAACGAGGTCGCCCAGCTGTGCGAGCGACTCGGCGCCGATGTAGACATGGTACGCCGCGGCATCGGCAGCGACGACCGCATCGGAAAGCGCTTCCTGTTCCCGGGCATCGGTTACGGTGGCAGCTGTTTCCCCAAGGACGTTCAGGCCCTCGTGAAAAGTTCCGGCGAAGTTGGGTACGAGTTCAAGATCCTCGAAGCCGTGATGGACGTCAACGAACGCCAGAAACTGCATCTGATCCCGAAAGTCAGTCAGTATTTCGGCGGTGAATTGGCCGGTAAACATTTCGCGTTGTGGGGACTTGCCTTCAAGCCCAATACCGATGATATCCGTGAAGCTCCGGCACTCTATATGATTGACGCCTTGCTGGAAGCCGGCGCCACCGTATCCGCTTTCGATCCCGAAGCCATGGCGAATGTGAAAGCGCTCTACGGAGATCGCGTAAAATTCGCTGAAAATCAATACGATGCATTGGAGAGTGCCGATGCGCTCCTCATCGCTACCGAATGGAATGAATTCCGTACCCCCGATTTCATGAGGATCGTTAAAAGTCTGAAAAACAAGGCTATCTTTGATGGAAGGAACCTGTTCGATGTTGATGCCGTAAAAGAGCTGGGCTTCCATTATGAAAGCATCGGAAGGGCACCTTCAAAATAAATCTCTAGGGCTGATGGATAGAAAGAGAGTACTCATCACGGGAGCGGCCGGTTTCCTTGGTTCGCACTTGTGTGACCGCTTCATCAAGGAAGGTTATGATGTCGTCGGCATGGACAATCTTGTCACCGGGGATCTCAGGAATATCGAACACCTTTTTAAATTAAAGGAGTTCGAATTCTACCACCACGATGTATCGAAATTCATCCATGTTCCCGGACGCATTGACTACATTCTTCATTTCGCCTCGCCGGCCAGTCCGATAGACTACCTGAAAATACCGATCCAGACCCTCAAGGTCGGCGCCC
>JAJTFQ010000039.1 GCA_021299955.1 Chitinophagaceae bacterium | reverse complement strand
TGGTGTATACGGTTTTCAGTGATGTGGTTATCCCGCATCACGTTGGGCGCAGACGTCCAACCCCAGCCCATGGTGATGGCGGAGTAGGAGACATTTTCTACCTCATTGTGCTCGATGAATGTTTCGCGGGCATAACCGACACCAATGCCGACGCACCCCCAATCTTCGTTGGCCACATCCGTAACCAGGTTATTGCGAATGAAATTACCTTCAGGGACTTCTCGGTCATCTTTCGGCTGCCAGGGGCGGTGGATCTCATCTCCGTCTTCCTGGTAGTACCCGGCCAGGAGGCCGTTGCCGGCGATGTCCTTCAGGAGATTTCCTTCGATGGTCGTTTGCCGAACACCACGTCGCATGTCGATGCCCGTGGCGGCGAGGTGCAGAAATCGACATCCGGTGATCTGGATATCTGAAGCGTGTTCGATATTCAATGCCCCCGGTGGACGACCCACCCAGGCCTGGTTGTCGAGCCCCGGCTTCTCCGGTGTGCCGGGAGGCCTCAATCGATAGGCTTCGGTCATGAAGAGTCCGTTCTGGTGCGGGACGTGGCCGGCTTGCGCAGGTCTTTTCCAGGCACTGTGTTCGAAGGTGATACCTTGGATGCGGATATGTTGTACAGGCCGGTCGATGGTGCCGCGGATATCGATCAGCGATTCCAGTTGCGGTATGAATGCGTTTGCACTCAGCATGTTTTCATTGGGACGTGACCTGTAATAGATCTTTCGTGTGACTGGATCGGCCCACCATTCTCCTGGAGTATCGAGGAATGCGGGCGCGTTCAGCAGGAGGAAGGCGGAATTGCCAGTCTCTATAGACATCCATGGCGCAGGCCACGGATGTTCGTTTTGTATGCGGCTTTCCGGCTCATGAAAATAAAGTCGGGTACTATCGCCCATGGTAACGGCCATGCGTACACGAAGCAGGGCGATCTCCCACCATTGGTGGATGAGGAATTCCATGCCACGGATCTGCGACAGCTTTAGGTTTCGGGGGGTGGGGATGATGCAGCTGCCTGTGCGTTTGTCCCATCGCAGGATGCGGTCCATCGAATCTCCATCGCGGTGGCGCGCGCGTATGGCTTTACGTCCGTCGATCCATAATTGTCGGATCACATCGAAATTGGCTGCTTCGGCGGGGATGTTGGCTACCCACAGGGGCCCGGTGGCCTGGCGCGGGAATCCCGGAGGATGGGTTTTAACAGGCTTCCACCCAAGTATCTTGACTCCACCGGACAGCACCGGACGCGCGTACTGATCAGCAATTATTTCGAGTGGTGAATAATAATTCCCGACATCTTCCGACCTTATGACCAGGGGTTCGGTAAGCGTGTATCGTCCTTCCTTCAATATGATGCGAACCGGCTCAAGGAATGGCCCATCACTGGTCCTGCGCAGGTCGCGAATCATACGCAATGCTGCCTGCAGTGTTGCCAGGGGTTTTTGTTTAGTTCCGGAATTCGCATCATTGCCCGTTGGCGATACAAATATCTGTGCCATCGTCGACTGCAGTGGTGTGATCCCGATCAGGATCAAGATAATAAGTCGAAATAAGTCGGTGGCAATACGTGTCAAGTCGTCAGGATTTTGAGTAATTAAATGTACCCAAGCCTGCGGGTTTTCTGATGTGTGGAATGGTTGAAATGATGGAATATCTTACTATCCTGGAGGGGATCAGTACGAACGGCGGGAGGGGATCACCCCTCGTACGCCGCCCCGTGGGTCGGGTATATCGCCGTGATAACGTGGGATGAGGTGAAGATGGACATGGAAGATGGTCTGACCGGCGGCGGCCCCTGCATTGATCCCGATGTTGAATCCGTCCGGTTTGTAGCGCTCCCGGATGATGTCTTTCGCCTGATTCAGGAGGTTCATACAAGCGAACTGGAGATCCGATCCCAGTTCAAAATAATCCGCCACATGCTTTTTCGGGATCACGAGTACGTGGCCCGGATTGACCGGAAAGGCATCAAAGAAGGCAACGGCATGTTCATCTTCCACTAGGATCTCCCGAGACGACCAATCACAGAAGATGCACTTATTTTTATTTATTTCGGTTCCCATATATTGTAGCCTCGGTCATTTATGAGTTTGTTACAGGATTCTTTCAGCCTGACAAATGCAAGCTCCTTCCAGTCATCTTCATGACGGAATCCTGTCAATGAATATTGAAGTTGATCGAAGAATAATCCCGGATTCAATGCACTGACATCTTCCCAGTATCGAATGATCTCCGTTTTCCGACGCTCCAGCGTTTGCCCAGAGGGTACTTTGTCTGATTTCTGACGATTCACCGATGGTGATGCGGGAAGCAGATTCCAGAGATCATTATTGTAATGTGCTGAAAATGGGATCACATGATCGATATCATATTTGTCCAGGCTTTTACGGGTCCATACACAATACAGATTCCCTTTCGATTCGATCAATCGGGCATAGGTGTCTTTGGCCAGCCTCATATCTCTTTCAAGGACAGGGGATTGCGACAGCAGATCCAGGATCCTGTGTTTCATGGCAGTCCCGTCTGGAGTGGATTTTACGCAGAAATCAGCCCACTGGGTGAGCAGTCCCCCATCTCCAAGAATGTAAGATCCGAAGAGATCAAAAACTTCAAAATAATCCCGGGGGATGGAAACGGTGCCCAGCCCGAACATTCGGCGGACAGGATCTTTGAGATCGAACTTGATCCCGGTTTCCGGTTTATGATGATGGAATAAACCATAATGGGTATTGAAAATGGACGAGCCGATATAACGCATGGGCATGGCCTCGATGGTAGTGGCCATCTTTTGAAAGAGGCGTGTCATTGGTACCAACAATTGCTCAGGGATCTTTCCGTCATGCATATGTATGTGCAACAGTGATATATCCCCTGCATCTCTGTAATAGGCAAGGATCGGTTTGAAGTCAGATTCAAACGCCAGGGATTTCTTGGAAATTTGGACGATCCGTTGTTCGTCCTGGAGAAGCGGATAATAATACAAGATCCATTTTTCTGCGATCATTGACATCGGGATCCTGCAACGCTCCGGGCCAACTTCAACATGTCTGCTCCCGCTTCTGATGATCTCAATGACGGCACGCAGTAGCGCGAACTTATAAGTGGAAGTTTTATTCTCCCGCTCGATGATGGCATTGATGTGCTTGAGTACTTCCATCCCGGGTGTCTTCAGTTGGATGTGCCATCGGTCAAGGATGCGAATGACCGCCGATCACTCTCCGAATATACGCCGAAGATATCTCACATTCGCACCGTAATTATACCTCGTATCCGAAGGCTTCCGGGCATCCCTGCTCCTTTCCACGACCAGCCAACCACGCCAGTCCATCGCATCGAGGGTGCGCTTGATGGCGGGCAGGTCCACCTGCGGATCGTTCTCAAGCCAGAGACTGTCGCGGTTGGTAATATGGATCAGCGCGATGCGATCTTTGCCGAGGATGCGGATCTCCGTCTGCGGATCCCGGCCCTCCTTCAATGGATTCGACAGGTTGAAACAGATTCGAATGGCCGGTGACCCGATGTCCTTCAGCAGTCGAACTTCCTCCCTGGCGGACAGGGCAGTCTCCACGGCAATGATCACACCGGCCTCTTCGGCCATACGTCCCGCGACACGCAATCGCACTACGACGGAATCACGGAGGGATGGGTTCTTCTTCAGGTCGCATTGTACGCCGAGCGGGAGAAAGGCTGTCTTCACATTCATCTGCTGCATCGTTTCGATGCAATCGGTAATGCTTTGCTGATAGTTTTCTCTGCCGCAGAACGACTGCGCGTAGTAGCCGCTCATGCCGAGGGCGAAGATCTCAACTTTTCCATTGTTGGCCGTCTGAAGGAAACTACGACGAACGCTGTCATTTCTTAATGCATTATCAAAGGTCGGACGATTCCCGAGTCCGCCCATATCGATCTCCACACCATCGGCTTTCAGTTCAGATGTCAATGTGATGGCCCCGGCCTTCTGGCGTTTGAGGAGCATGAGATCGATCAATCCGATCTTATATCTTTTATTTTTTTTTGCCTTTTCGATCTCAGCCGCAAATACCTGCTCGAGTTGTTCAAATCCTTTGATGGCGTGGCTGGGAAGTCGTTCGCCCTTGTCACCAAAAACATACATGGCCTGTTCCGGCTCAATGGTCACGAAGGATTCATCGAACTCATATTTATCGTTGATGATCGAAGTTGTATCGAGTCCTAGATATCTGGTCATGAATCGATAAACCGCCTTACGTTTATTGATGCCGAAGTCATGTCGCTCTGCCGGGAGGTGTACGTTATGGATGCGGTCTTCTGCTCCGTACATGCGGTACATACGCTGCAGGTAGGGAAGATCGTGTTCGGGCATGCGGTCGGTCCAATCGCCGCCATCGCTCACCACCAGTTGCGGACGCGGAGCAGCCAGCGCGGCGATCTCTACGTTGTTGGTACGGCCGCCGCAACTGTGGATATCGAGTCCGCTTTCGCAGGGGCATCCACCATAAAAATAGGAGGACAGGGAGACGACGGGGGCAGATGCCTTGATGCGCGGATCGATGGCCGCGACGAGCTCAGTGTGGCTGCCACCGCCCGATCCGCCGGTGATGGCGACGCGGGAAGTGTCGGCATCTGGCCGAGCGAGCAGGTGATCGAGGATGCGAATGCTGCCCAGTGCCTGAATGGCCATGGCGAGGCTCCGGCGGTGGTCTTCGATCTTGAACTGCAGCAGCGATTCACCCCAGGCGAAGAGATCGTAACTGAAGGCCATGGCCCCCATGCGTGCGAGTGTGGCGCAGCGCAGTTGACAATCAGGCCGGTAGCGCTGCTTCTCCCAGTGCCCGTCGGGATTGAGGATAACAGGAATTCGGCCCTTGTACTTCGCAGGACGATAGAGGGATCCGTTGAGCCACAATCCCGACAGGATTTCGATGGCGAGGTTTTCAACAGTATATCCATCGTAACGCCTGATGGGGGTGGTGATGACGGGACGTGCAGGAGTTTCGGGGAGGTCGGACAGACCAAGGGCTTCTCGGAGGCAGGGAACAAGTGTGGCCTTGCGTTGCTCCCATCCATTCAGATCCTGATACAAACCTGCGATGCGGTCCATCTCCGCCCAACCTTCGGTTACGCTCCACCGGTAGTATTCGTAGGGACCGATCTTATACTGGCCTTCCTTCTCCTTTTTGGCTTTGAGCTCAAAAGGCCGGAGGATATTATCCAGGGTTTCATCCGCACCCAGGCGATATTTCCACTCGGCATAGGTGACCATTTTCCCGGCTACCAGGCTATCGGGATATTTCAGGGCCAGCTTATATCTTTTAGAGACATCATTGAGCACATCCTTCAACGGAAGTTCGTAACGGGTATCGGAACTGGGCTGCGCCTGGAGGCTGGTCATGCCGGTGATGCACAGGCATCCAAAAAGCACCCAAAGACATAAATATTTCATTTTCAATATATTAAGAAGAATTTACTGATGTTTTTCGATATTTCAAAATGGCGATTCCTGATATTGATTATCAATTATTTATGTAGCTTTTGACCTGAGGGTACCCCAACCCTTGGAGGGTACCCCAACCCTTGGAGGGTACCCCAACCCTTGGAGGGTCACTCGACCCTTGGAGGGTTACCCGACCCTTGGAGGGTCACCCGACCCTTGGAGGGTTACCCGACCCTTGGAGGGTTGGGTTTTGAAAAACCGCCTCACCTACCCCGTCGGAACAGCAATCGATCGTCGACGACTTCCTTTGGAAAGAACAAACTGGCCACATACCCTACCACGATCACCACCAAATGACTGTAAACGCCTAGCATCAACTTGTGATGCCCGAAATTGAAATCGCCCATATCCAGCAGCAGACGGGAATGATCGATACCCAACGGCGTACTGGTCAGAAAGGCCCACGCTGTAAAGATGATGCATGCGATGATCCCGATGTTCACGCCGCGCCGATTGGCACGGGGGACAAACACGCCCAGTAAGAATATCCCCACGATCCCGCCGGAGAAGATCGCGTACACCGTGAAGATGCTGCCTAGCACGCCTTCGTTGCCCGCCAATAAATAAAGGGCCCCGACACCGACCGCAAGCAGCCCTGAGATCCCTACGAAAATCTTTCCGGCCATCAGGTACTCGCGATCCGGCCGGTCCTTTTTCCAGGTCCGGTAATAATCTTCCAGACCCACCGCTGCAAGGGAATTCAGATCAGCACTGAGGCTGCAGATCGCAGCAGAGATCAATGCCGCCACAATGAAACCCGCCACACCAACGGGTAATTGCGTCATAATAAAATGCGGAAAAACCGAAGCCGCTACTGACCCCTCCGGCAATGGATATGATTGGTAGAAGACGAAGAGTAACGTTCCGATGAACATGAAGGTCGCCCAGATCGGAACCGTAAGCGAAATGCCTAACATCGAAGCCCGGATGGCGGATCGATCTGAGTCGGCAGACAGATAACGCTGCACCACCGTTTGGTCCGTCCCATATTTCTGGATCGCATAAAACGCACCATTGATGATCATCACCCAAAGGGTCAGCTGATCAAATCGAAAATCATAAGGGCCAAAACCGGTACGTCCGAATGATGTGGCGGTTTTCATCGCTTCGGTCAGGCCCCCATCGATTGATAATATTAAGGCAAACAGACAAATGAATCCGCTGGCAAATAACATGAAACCCTGAAAGACATCCAGCCAAACGACCGCCTGCATCCCTCCGTATAGATTTACTACCACCAGTAATCCGCCAACGACCAACAAGATGAGAAAAGGATTCAAGCCGGTCATGGTTGATATCGCCACAGATATCAGAAACAAGACAGTGCCCATTCCTGCAAACTGCCGAATGATGAAAGAAGATGAGCTGTAATAGCGTGCGAACTTCCCGAAACGACGCTCGAAATATTCGTATGTGCTCAGACCGATGACGCGTCGGAACAGGGGCACGATGAACCAAATCGAAAAAATAAGTATGATCGGCACCATCAACCCCTGCACCAGCAGGATCCAGTTTCCAGTGTATCCCTGCTCCGGATAACCAAGAAATGTCACACTGCTGATCAAAGTAGATAACAGCGACAACCCCAGCGCCCAGGAAGGAAAATGCCCCTTCGACAGAAAGAAATGCTCTGTGGTACGCTGACGCGATGCAAAACGCAGTCCCAGCCACAGCGTGATGCCGAGGACTACGATGATGATGAGATAATCGAAGGCATGCAAATGATTCATATGGCAATAAGTATCATAATGTCAGGCAAACAATTCAATGATGGATGCAGGGAGCGGATAACTGCCGGGCTTCACGGTCACGTATGAACGCAGCGTGTCGAGTCGGATCACACCGCGTGTCCATACTCCGACCGGACGGGTAGATCGAACATTCATTTGATCCAGTATGGCCTGAGCTGTGGAACCGCCTTCGATGAAAACTTCAGCAGGCATCCGCGCAGTACAAATGGCATCGACTAGCACTGCCATCTGCCTGCGCATGAGCACAGGATCAGCGGCTTCGCGGAAAGCTTCATGGTCAAATCCGACGAACAGCATTTGTCGTTCCATGAGCATATCAACTGCCTTTTGTACCCAAGGTATATTCGATTCCAATCCTGACATGATCATCGAGGGCGTGATCAGCATGGCCGTACCATTGGACATAGTTGCCTGACGGACCGGATGCGCTTCGTCTCCGAAGGCCGTTCCCTTAACAAATATCAATGGCCTTGAAGGAAGCAGCTGACTAACGCTTACGGATACCCTAAATGTATTGAGCAATGCTGAAAAGAAATCACCCCCACCTGCCGGGATCTGATCCTCTGTCCAGCGGCCGGCCCATTCATTCATTTCGGAAGAGGAACCTACGTTGCCGATCTTGATGCCCATTGCTGGAAGTGCATCTTCAAGGCCAATAGAAATCGCACCGGCGGACGACAGGATCTCCGTAACATCCGAACTTTTCGCCGGAAATTCCGGATCGAGGGCGAACGGCGTATCAGCCAGCGGCACACCACTTACCAGATACTGACCGGCAATGATGGTACGTCCCAGTGATGGATTGGCAGGGATCAATAACGCCCCCTGCAATCCTGACAACTCCATCTGCAAGGCCAGTTCCTCCCGCACATGACCCCGCAACAGAGAATCCGTCTTTTTAAAAATGAACCGGGGATGAAGCGACTGCAACCATCGCAGGGAAGTCTCCGTAATGCGAAGCGCATCTTCCAGCGGCTTGGAACGTGCATCCGTCGATACAATGATGAGATCCGCAGAAGGACTGACATCCCCTGGTCCCGTGTGCATGGAAACAGTCAACCCGTAGCTGAGGGCGATGCCTGCGATCTCGGCGGCACCAGTGAGGTCGTCTGCAATGACGGCGATCATCAGCGGTGGTTATGCAGTTGAACGGCGCTCTGAATGGCTAAGATCATCGCATCGGGACTCGCAATACCACGACCAGCGATCTCGAAGGCGGTACCATGATCGACAGATGTGCGGATAATGGGCAGCCCAAGGGTGATGTTTACGCCCTTCACGCTGTCCATCTGCTGTTTCTCGGCATTCCAACGAAAGCCCGCGAGCTTGAAAGGGATATGCCCCTGATCATGATACATGGCCACCACTCCACCGTAGGCACCTGTCGCGGCCTTTGCGAACATCGTGTCCGGGGGTACCGGACCTTCGACATCATAGCCAAGTGCACGTGCCCCTTCGATCGCAGGCAGGATTTCTTCTGCCTCCTCGGTGCCAAACAGTCCGTTATCTCCCGCATGCGGATTCAATCCGGCCACCCCGATCTTCATATTTATTTTCCCGAGTCTTCGTAAACCATCTGCCAGCAATTCTATGACCTGAATAATACGATCTTTTTTGACCAGATCACAGGCCTGTCTGAGTGAGACGTGCGTACTGACATGGATCACATTGATATGATCTTCTACCAGCAGCATCGCATATTTCCGGGTGCCCGTAAAATGTGCATAGATTTCTGTATGCCCTGCAAAGTGATGCCCCGCTTCATTGATGGATTTTTTATTGATGGGTCCCGTAACCGTGCCCTCCACCTCTCCAGCCATGGCCAATTCAATGGCCTTACGGACCGCCTGAAAGGACGCCTCACCGCAAGTCGCATTGATGGTTCCAAAAGGAATATCCTGTCCGTTCATGATGCCCAGATCGAAGACATCGATCTGTCCGGATTCGAATGCTGAATCAACTATTCGGTGAATGGCATAAACTGATGCGGGAAGCCCGAGCCTTTCAATGATATCGCGAATGACGGAGCCATCGCCGATCAAGACAGGCCTACAGATAGATGTCACCGCCGGATCTAACAATGCCTTCACGGCGATCTCAGGTCCAATGCCGGCAGGATCACCCATGGTGACGGCCAGTCGAGGCAGGGAAGAATTCTTTGAATCAACACGCATTTCGATCAATACTTATATTTATCATCTAATCATACCCGGGATCGATGAGGCAGGAGCGCGCAACATCCGATCAAATTCAATACAAACACTTTGCATTTCCAAGGGATCCGCTGCACTCAACGGCGGCATCATCATCCGGCCGCAAAGTCCGCAGTGATGCATCAGCGATTTCAATACGCCGAGACTTTCGCCAAGCGTTCTGCCGGATTGATAGACCGCCCCATAAACGTCACTCAGCTTCTGTATTTCCTGCGCGCCGGACAGATCTCCGGACGCGATGCAATCCACCATGCGCCGATAGATACCCGGCACCAGATTTCCGGTACTCGGAATAATGCCGTCTCCTCCGGCCGCCAGCGCATCCGCCGATCGGGCAGCCCATCCGAGGAGATAACTGAAATCCACACGATCCCGCCATAAGGCAAGAGAGCGGTGCATGCGCTCGTCACTCCGTTCGGAATCCTTCACGCCGACAATGTTTGGATGATGACTCAGGCGATCCAGCATTTCCAGGGATAATGACGCATGGGTAGTGGCCGGGATATTGTAAATGATCAGTGGCAAGGGAATGGCATCCGCCACTGCTGTGAAATATCGTTCCGTTTGATCCTCTGTCAAAGCATAGTATGAAGGAACAGTGGCAACCGCAACATCTACCTCATGCCTGGCGCAAAACACTGCAAAATTTACAGATTCCTGAAGTACATTTGAAGAGATGCCTGCATACAGGATCATTCCGGAGGATCTGAATGCGGAAACTGCACGCACATATTCTTCACGAAAGGATAATGGAAGGGATGCTGCTTCCCCAGTTGTACCCAGTATGAATGGATGAATGCCGTTGGCAGCGAACATGCCGAACAGCGCCTCTACGGCGTGGCGATCCAGCCGAAGATCATCCGTTAATGGCGTGACGGCGGGAACAATGACTCCCTTATATTTATTTTCGATCCTGCTCACAAGGCCTGTTTGAAAATGTTCAATGCATCCGCTTCAGTTATCTCGCGCGGATTGTTCTTTAATAATCGCTGCACCTTCATCGCATCGCGGGCCATACCCGGAAGTGAGTCTACTTTAACACCCACATCAGACAATCTCGAAGGAATACCGCAAGCGCTATTTATGGAACGAATGCGCTCCACACCGGCCATGGCGGTTTCCATATCGTCCCGTCCGGGCGTACAACCCAGTGCAACAGCAACATCCGCATGTCGTTTCGGTGATGCAGGGATGTTGTATTCCATCACCCACGGCAGCAGCAGGGCATTGGATAGTCCGTGCGAGAGATGATATAAGCTGCCCAACGGATATGACAGGGCATGCACACCAGCCGTGTTGACTGGGCCGAGACAGAAGCCTCCGTAGAGACTGCCCAGTGATACCTCTTCACGAGCAATAACATTTGTACCATCCATGACTGCATCAATGATATGTGCAGAGATCCGACGCATACCTTCCAATGCAAAGTTATCAATGAATGGTAGCGCGAATTTATTGGTATAAGCTTCCAGACAATGGGTGAGTGCATCGATGCCCGTCGCCGCGGTGATCGCGGGCGGAACGGAATGGGTCAGCATCGGATCGACATAAACGATATCCGGTACCAGGAAGGGACTGATGATGCCCTTCTTTTGACCATCCGCTTCATCAACCAGGATGGCATTGGGAGACACTTCACTACCCGTACCGGATGTGGTGGGTACACATACCAACAGTCGAGATCGTTGTTTCAGTAATCCTATGCCAACGTATTCTTCCAGTCGCTGCGAGTTTCCGAGCTGAGCAGCGACCAACTTCGCAACGTCCAGCACACTGCCTCCACCGATGCCTACTACAGCTTCCGGATCGAAATCACGGACACGATCCATGAGCGCATGAAAATCGGAAAAGGATGGCTCCGCCACGATGGAAGTATCCGTTTCCACCGATATGCCTGCATCGCTTAATCGCCCCTTTAAGTCATCCGTGATGCCGGACAGTGGAGAGATCGAACAGATCAGTACACGAGCCGGTCGACGACGTATCAGTTCTTCGGCGAGGGCAGGGAATGTACCATTACCAAATACCAACTGACCCGGAAATAAAATCTTCAAAGGAAGTGACATGCTTATATTTATATTATCTGACGCATATCTAGAGGGTGAATGCCCAACCGGTCACACCATCCGATAAATCTGGCATGCAACGCCTCAAAGGCGTATCGCTGATCCGGTGTGAGCTTCGTGGCCACTGCGCGACTGATCGTCCGAATGGGTAGTCCGCGGAGTTGCAGAAAATATTTCGAACACAAGGGATAAGCCGTATGAATGAGCGGATCTGCCGCCGTGAGTTCCTGCTGGATCCATCGTACATCTTCCTGACGTTCGGGATCGTTGGCATGATCGACCATCCACACCATGATCTCGGGATAGAAATTACCGGAAATGGACGACATCCCCGTCGCACCTCGCGTCATACTGAAATGGGCATTCGGCGTATGCGCATCGTAGAATTCCAGCCTGCTGTTCATCTCCCGCCAGACTTCCAGCTTGCCCGATACATTTTCATGCGTGATGGACGTGTCTTTGTGATAGATCATCCTGTCCGCTGCCAATAAGGCTCTGAATACATCTTTACTGATGATTCGTTTGTATGGCGCCGGGCACTCATACATACCCAAGGGAATGTCCCAGGTCAGTCCAAAAAATTGATCAAAACGAGCCAGCAATACATCATCAGATTCATGCTCTTGTGCAAAATGACCGGTGATCAGGATCGCTGCATCAATTCCTGTATCATAGATACGACGGGTGAAATCCGCCTTGTCTTCAATGGTCAGTCCAAAAGAACCCGAAGCCACGACGGGCACCCGGCCATTGACCTGTCGCACGATATGACGCGTCAACTCTAGCCGCTCATCCTCTGTGATGCTGAACATTTCACTGCTCAGACAATTAGCAAAAAGTCCCCTGGAACCGGCAGCCAGATAAAACTCGACCAGCATAGAAACCACGTCCAGATCGACCTTTGCACGAAGGTCAAAGGGCGTGATCATGACTGGTACGAATTTGTTTTGTACCGGCTTATTGAATGTTGATACAGCTAACATCCTACAATGTTATTGAAATTCACCCGCGGAGATGATGGCAAATCCCATCGCTTTGATGGATTATCTACGCACCTGCGGCCATGCCTCTTCGATGATGGGTTTACCTTCCAGTTCCTTTGGATCGATGCAGACATACTTGATCTTTTCACGCCGCCAGGTGTACACAATATGTATCAATCCATCTTTTGATTGGATCACAGATGGATAAGAATACTGACTTACGGGAGAATCCTCCAGCACCAATGCGGCATCCCATTGTTTGCCATCCTTGGACACCGCTACGTTCAGCGGAGTCCGCGGGCCTTTGCCATTCGTCAGTTCCGGTGCGGGTTTTACGTGATTGTACACCAGGAGATGACGACCATCTGTTAATGTAACCGCATCGGTACCGGAGTTGTTATTGGGCAGAGATGCTGCCTGCATGGCCGACCATGTCAGTCCTCCATCTGTACTCCAGCTTTCACGAATGACCCGATCCCTGCTGCGACAAAGCACCTGCAAGCGCCCGTCAGCATGCAGCAAGATCGAAGGTTGGATGGCGGAGACCAACTTCCCATCATTGATGGCATTCGTCTTCGTCCAGGTGCGTCCCATATCGGTCGTCGTTTCAATATGTACCTTCCAGCCGGATTTCTCCGTACTCGAGGGACATAGCAACCGGTTACCGATCAACACAGGTTTGTTCTTGATCGGCCCAAGGAATCCTTCAGGCAATGCTTCTCGTTCCGACCAGGTTTGCCCATGATCGAAGGAACGCTTCATCCAACCAGTCCACCCGGCCACATTCGGACCAATCTTGTAAAACAACAACAATGGTCCATTGTCCGGCATTTGAAAGAGTACTGGATTGTAGCAGGCATGACGCACCAAATCATTGAGTCGTCCATCTGCCACCATCTCGGGCTTCGTCCACTTTGCGCCTGCCAGTCGGCTGGTCCAGATGCAAACATCCTTGGTCCCTTCTTTGGTACCCCCAAACCAGGCCGCGATCAGTCCTTTGGGCGTTTCCACGATCGTGGCGGCATGACTTTCCGGAAACGATGCCCGCTCGAAGATGAATTCCTCACGGACGATCCCCCGCTTGAACCCTTTTCTGCGCTCGATCGTCCATTGACCCGATGGCACTTCGAGCACATCTGCACCCTTATCCCGTTTCAGCCAGCGGACTTCTTTCGTGTAGCCGAGACCGTTACCATCGATGAAGATCTCGCTGCTGTCAGCGGAAGGAATATGAACCTCGGCTGTAGCGTTGGCGGGAATGGTGATACGCCATACGAATCGATCAGCGCTGTTCTTCCAACGACTCCGGATCTCACCATATGGACTTCGGAACGAGGCATCGACAGAATCCAGGCCCGCCGGAATCGATGGCTTCATGATGATCCGCTGGAAGGCCACTTTAGATTTATCCGACCGGATGCCGGCGAGATTTTCATAACACCAGGTGATCAGATCACCGAGGAGCATGACGTGATTCTGACTGTTCATACCGGGATCAGCCGTGTTGCCATTCCAGAGTTCCCAGATCGTGGTGGCTCCGTTGGCCGCCATGTAACCCCAGCTCGGATACGTATCATTGGTAGCCAGGATCCACGCCAGATCTGCATATCCGTATTCGGTGAGTCCGCGCAACAGCCACTGTGACCCGATGAGTCCGGTGGTGATGTGACCATGTGCCTCCACATGGATCTTCTGACGGATCTTCTCAAAGATCACAGTGCGCAGGGAATCCGGACAGATACCGAAATACAACGGGAGTAGATTGGCCGTCACCGTTCCATTGTCATACTGCACACGCTTCGCATCGTAAAATCGTGATTGAAACGCCGCGCGGATCGTATCACTCATCAAGCCATACGCTGTGGCGTGAGCCGGTTGTCCGCTCAGGGTTGCGAAACGTTGCATGTACGACAGCAACTTAAAATAGTATGCCGTCGCGATCAATTGTCCATCTGTCTTCCGCGTGCTGTCTTTTGCATGGATGAGGGTCAAGGTCTCAGGGGGCACGCACCAATCACCGTACTTGTCGCGCGTCATGATCCCGCCTTTCATATATTTATATTTCATGTACAGCATCCATTTCCGCATGGCAGGATAATGCTTGTAAATTGTGCGACTGTCCCCAAACTGATTGTATAGATGATTGGAGATGGTGATGAATGCGGCGGGCCAGGTAACATCATCCGAATAATAGTTCCAAAAGGCTGGCGCGACATCCGGTATCGATCCGGCTTCGGTCTGCGATTCCGCGATATCATCCATCCATTTCGCATAGAGGTTACCGTTAGCGAACATGTAGGACTCTCCCTGAGCTCCGATGGTTCGATCTCCCAGCCAGGGCTGTCGCTCATTTCGCTGCGGACAATCCACCGGCATGCCCTTATAGTTAGAGGCCATGCCCCACCAGGCATTGCGATACACGGCATTCAGGGTGGCATTGGAAGTTTGAAATTGACCGGTGGTTTCGATGTCATCATAGATCAGTGCACCCTCGAAATCTGCAGGCTTAGGCTGTACGCCGGGATATCCGCTTACTTCCACATATCGGAATCCATGATACACGAAAACCGGGTGCCATTGCTCAACCGCGCCTCCCTTCAAGGTGTAAACATCCGTTACTTTTGCATCCCGCAGATTGGAAGTGAACAATGACCCATCCGTCTTCAGACTTTCCGCGAATCGAAAAGTGATCCGATCACCACGCTTTCCCCGGATATTCTTCATCGTAAGCCAACCGGCGAAATTCTGACCCATGTCGATGATCCAACGACCGTCTGACAATGGTTTGATAGAGATTGGTTTGATCCGACGCATCACCCGCATGGGTTCTGATGACTGTGCCTTCAAGCTACCAGCAGGAGCATTTACGACACTAGCCTGCATCCATTCCTTGTCCATAAAACCGGGACTCGTCCACGGACCGAACTCCTTGCGTGCATCATATTCCTCTCCGTCATATTCATTG
>JAJTFQ010000038.1 GCA_021299955.1 Chitinophagaceae bacterium | reverse complement strand
TTCAGCGAGTCGGATTTCCTTGCGACCCCATTCGGCGAGGCTGATATCTTTCACCTTGTAAGGCAGGGCGAAATCAATGTTCGGAAGTGCTGTAATAGACATAAGGTGTCGTTGTTTTTTGCAAAATTAAACAACTTGATGAGGGGATGCAAATTTTATGACCGATTCCCGTAGGTTGATAGTCATATACTTGTCCGTCAGCTGTCAAAATTGTAAGCGGTCGCCATCGCCAGACCTGACAGAAAAAGCTGGTCATCCCTCCCCATGCAGACGTCTGGACGTCTGCATATGCACCCGGATCGCCCTCCTCGACAGCCTGATGGCCACCACGTAGGAACCGATCGCACCGCCAATGAGGAGTAAGCCCGAGACCTTTTCCGCTACCAATTGATTCTCCTGAAGGAAGAGGAAAAAGTCGAAGCAGCCGTGAAAGAAAGTGGCCGCGAGCACTCCACGGATCAACGGCAAAGCAGGCATGCGCGGGTACTGATAGGAACATGCGGATGATGGCCGTGGCGAGTCCATGCTCCATGACATAGAGGATGTTTTCCAGCGTGGCGAATCCCATACTTACCATCACCGCGTAGACGATGCCGTCAAAGGGTTCGTCGAATTCCGGTTTCGGGAAAGCATATTTTTTCACCATCAGATATTTGCACCATTCTTCCGTGAATCCTACGATCAGAAAGGCTTTCAGCGCGGTGAACAGGATGCTTTCAGAACCATTGTCTCCCGTGAGCGCCAGGGCGACCGATTCTATCACACCTGCCAGCAGGGCACTCACCATGCCGAGGAAGAAACTGATGATCACGTGCCTTCGGGGCTCGCGGTTATATTCATCCTTGAAGAAAAAATAGAGGCTGATGGCGATGCCGGGGGCGATGGATAATGCGAACAGGACCATCTGCAGTGTTGTTGTATGATTTGAAAGGTTTACACGCCGTATGCGTACCTTCGAAAATACCTGAAAATTATTACCGCACATGGTTTTCGGACGAATTTTCATGATATCGTTGCTGATCCTCCCATCATTTGCCCTGGCTCAGCGATTTGGAGGAAACCCGCCGACACATCGATGGCTACAGAAGGGGTCAGATGCGGTCAGGATCTTGTACCCCGCCGGTTCCGACAGCCTGGCAGAGCGGGTCTCGGAGATCGCGCACCGACTGGCGATGGTGGATCCTTCCCCGTTGGGCAACAAGGTCAGAAGCATACCCATCCTACTGCAGACCCGCCCCGTGATCTCGAACGCCTATGTGGGACTGGCCCCCTGGCGAAGCGAATTCTATCTCACGCCCCTTCAGAACAGCCTTCACCTGGGTTCACTACCCTGGCTCGATATGTTGTCCATCCACGAGCTCCGGCATGTCCAGCAGTACGCTCAGTTCAGACGTGGATGGTCGAAATTCGCCTGGTGGCTGGCGGGCGAACAGGGTCAGGGTCTCGCCAACGCCATGTCGGTACCGGATTGGTTCTTTGAGGGTGATGCCGTGGATCAGGAAACCCTACGCTCAGGCCAGGGAAGGGGAAGGCTTCCGGATTTCTTCAATGGATACCGCAGCCTGTGGGCAGACGGGCGATCCTACCGATACATGAAACTCAGGAACGGTTCATTGAAGAACTATGTTCCAGATCATTATCAACTCGGGTATCTGCTTGTTGCTGCCGGTCGCGAGCGTTTTGGTCCGGATATCTGGTCGAAAGTGACCCTGGATGCGGCTGCTTTTCGTCCGCTCTTCTATCCGTTACAGGGGGCCTTCAGGCGACATACAGGTCAGACCTTCCGATCCTTTTCCAGGGATGTGTTGTCAAACGGAATGGAACTTCCCATCACACCGCAGGACACCATATCAGCTAACAGCGAATGGCTAACGGTCACGTATAAACGAAATGTTGCCGATCATCAGTTTCCCCGCCATATCGGAAGGGATTCCCTGCTTGTGATCCGACGGGCATATAACCAGATCCCATACTGGTATCTGTTATACGCAGGACGAATGCGTCGCCTCGCCATGAAAGATATCGGCATCGACGACTATTTTACATATGGCGGCGGACTCATAGCTTATACAGCCTATCAACCTGAGGCCCGTTGGTCGTGGCAGGAGTACAACGAAGTCATGGTCCTGGATCTGCAGACCGGTGATCGTAAGGTGTTGACGCGGGGCGGTCGCTATTTCTCGCCCGGCATCTCCCCGGATGGTTCGCGCATCGCTGCGGTACAGGTGGATGGGAACGGTCGTTCGACGCTTCATGTATTGGATGCCAAAGATGGAAAACTGCTGATGGAACTGCCCAATCCCGACGGTTATTTTCATACCTATCCCGTCTTTGGAAGGGATCGGGAGGAGCTGATCGCGGCCGTTCGGGATCGAAGTGGTGCCATGGCGCTGGTCGCATGGGATCTGCGTGATCAAACCCGTCGTATCCTGCTCCCCTTTTCTGTTCGTCCGATGGCTTTCCCTGCCGTTCGAGACGGGATGCTCACATTCACATCCTCATATGGTGGATTTGACCGGTTATTCATGCTGGACTTGGACAGATCGGCGCTTTATCTTCCTCCTGATATACCGCCCGCCGTTAGAGGCGCGGTGTTTGATTCGATCAGTGCAACGCTCACCTATGCCGCCTTCACATCCGACGGCTACAGGATCGGAAGAAAGAAGATCGGCGACGCTGGTGCGCCCATTCCCATTGCACAATGGGCGAGTGAACCGTTGGTGCAGGTGTTCCCGGTCAGCCGGCGAACAGAGGCGTCCATTCTGTCTGACTCAGGCGTATCAGGGGCGCGACCCTCCAGAGCATATCCGCACCTTCATCAGCCCTTTAATATTCATAGTTGGCGCCTGGGTTTGGGCAGATGCGCTGGTGTCTATCCTTTATCCCTGGCTGAGGGGTGGTTTTTCGGTTACCCGTGACCGTTATTTCAGGCAGACTGACCCGGTAACAGGTGCGGCGCAGTCGCTGCGATGGGATGAATGGTCGCTCTACGGCGGATTATCCCTTCCATTGAACCTGACCCGTGGCCGATATTTCAGGAACCTGAATCTGTCGGCCGGCTATCAGCATCAGGGCATCAATTATCGCGCATCGACAGGTGCCAAGCCGGGCGACCGGCGGATAAACTACCTGAACACATCTGTTAGCTGGAGCATGCAGACGCAGATGGCCCGTCAGCAGATCTTCCCGAAGTGGGCACATGCCTTGTTCATCTCACAACGTACCGGCTTCGCCGGATTGGCCGCGAATCAGTTCCTGGCGTCGGGTTCGTTTTATCTGCCGGGTGTGACTCCCCGGCAAAGCCTGGTGCTGAATGGTGCCTGGCAGCGACGAGACACCTTGCGCCAGTATATTTTCTCCAATGCATTTCCGCTGTCCAGGGGGTATCCGGGCGTAGACTATCCGCACATGTGGAAGACCGGTGTCAACTATCATTTCACGATGGGATATCCTGATATCGGCCTGTTGCAGATGGCATATCTGTTGCGGGTCCGAGGTAATGTCTTCTACGACCATTCCTGGGTGAAGAGCCTGCGGCAGCAGCGGGTATGGTCATTGAGATCGGTGGGGGCCGAATTGCATCTGGATACCAGATGGTGGAACCAGCTTCCTGTCAGTGTCGGGTTCAGGTATTCGCGATTACTGGATACAGATATCTATACTTCGAAACCATCTCAGGATCGATGGGAACTGATCATCCCGGTCGACCTGGTACCTGGCAGTCCGGCAACTCAACGGCGAACCGGGTTCTGATGTGCGGTCCGGTGGGTTAGAATCTGAAACCTGCCTGAATGGACACGCGGCCAAAAAGATAGTCAATATCACGGGTCGCCTGAACAGCACCCGTACCATTCCACACTTGTTCGGTGTACCGGTGCCCCATGGTTTTCAGGCTGTGTCCGGCGCGCAGGAACATACCATGTCCCTTCTTGCCTTTGCAACCATAGCCAAGCCCCAGATCCGTCCACGCACCTGTGGAAAATGTGCCGGGCTGTGTAGTAGTTCCCCAGCCCCCTGCGAACACGGGTACTGACCTGAAATAGTAGTGGTCAAATCCGCTGCCCAGTCCCAGGCTCCATTGCTTTTTCCAGACCTTTTCAATTTTGCCGGTGACGGAGGCGCCTGTTCGGGTATTGCCATTCAGTAGTCCCGCTGCTGCAGACACATGCCATCCGGTCTTGGATCCTGACCCTTGAGCAACAGCGGCAACGGCAAGTATGGTCAATCCCGCGGCTATGATCAGATGCTTCATTTCGCCGGGTTTAGGGTGATCCTGCCCGTTATGCTCGCCTGAGAGGGGTTCAGGTAGTTGATCAGATACAGACCATCCTTCGCCGTAACGATGGCAGTGCCTCTCCAGGCGATGACATCAAAAGCCTCCATCCCTGCAATGGTTTTGATGGGTCTGATGTCTGTAGGATTAGATGCATCCAGGATCTTCACCCCATCCTTGCCGTCGCAAATGAACAGCAGGTTTCCATCTTTGCCCAGACCTGCCGGCTCGGTGAACGGATAGGTCTTCAGCAGTTTTGGTGCGGTCAGGTTGTTGATGTCCAGCACATCGAGTTGGTTGACGAAGCCTGCGCATCTGTTGTTGCTGCGCAGGGTGACATAGGCATGGGTGTCATCTGCCACCACAGGGTCACAGGCACGGGCATGGGTGAATTGTCCCAGTTTTTTTGGATTGTCGCGGTCTGCGATGTCATATATGAACATCCCCGTCTGTGATCCGATGAACAGACGTTCTTTATAGGGGAAGATCGTTTCGATATCTCCCTGGGAGAAGTTGATCGTCTTGACATAGAAAGGTTGCGCCGGCGTGGAGGTGTTAAATACCTTCATGTCGCTCCAGCTGATCGTGTACAGCCGGTCATCCTTCAGACCGAAACGGGCCATCGATCCGCCGGTTCCGTTCTGCACACCCGGTGCGGCAGATGCCGCCATCGATACAAATGCCCTGGAATCTGATTTCAGCCAAAATAGATTCCCTCCCCCCTGTGGCATCTCACCATTTCGGGATACAACCGTGGTGTCCACTTTTTGCCATTCGGTAATGACCAGGCTGGTATCCGCTACGAATCCGTTGGTGTATCTGCGATGAGGAAAAACGCCCTGTATGAATTGTTTTACCTGTGCCTTACGGGGATCGGCGATATCGATCGTCACGAGGTCGGTGTAGCAGTCAGCGTAGAGATAGTTGCCGCGGACCGCCATGTCCATACAACCCGGAATGCGCAGGAAGGAGACGTTCACAGGCTTTGCGGGATTGGATATGTCAATGATATGGATGCCTTTATCGATCTCGTTCAGGAACACGAAATTATTGAGCAGAAAGATCTTACCGGGCGCTGAAACCTGCATGGGCAGGGTGCTCTGTGCGGTGGCCCTGACTTCGGCCCGGGTCATGTAAACAGGTCGGTAGAACGTGTAGGTTTCGCTTGTCTGGTCTTTCAGACAGGAAACGGGGAGTATCATCACGGCGGCCATGATCAGGATGAGCACCGGTCTGCTTTGGTTCATAAAGACTGTTTTAGATTGTTGACAGGTGCAAAGGTCATTCTGTTGCATGGCTTATCCAAAATAACAAAGGGGTGAATGGTGGATTTCATCAACGAAGATCAGGATGTTTCGAAACGCCGGAGGAGCCGGGTTTGGAGATCCGTCGTAACTTATCGCTCTTTTTCTTATCTTAAACCACCGAATCGCGGGCGGAGTTTTTTTTCCGTGATCGATCATGAAGGGCATAGCAGCAACGATGACGCAGCGTGCGCGGATCTCTCGAAAATGTAGCATATGAATCTCAACACACTGGATCACATAGCCATCATCCTGTTCTTTGCGAGTATGGTGGTGACAGGCATTATATCCTATTTCAAGAGCCGTTCGTCAGACGAGTATTTCACAGGGGGTGGCCGGCTTCCCTGGTGGCTGGCGGGCATCTCGCATCACGTGTCAGGTCATAGCGGGGCCGTATTCGTTGCCTATGCGGCCGTAGCCTATACCCACGGATTCACGGTTTTCATGTGGTGGGCGCTTCCGGTGGGTTTGGTGATCATCCTTTCTGCCCGGATGTTTCCCGTGTACTGGGTCCGGTTGCGGAAAAAGCATAAGATACAGTCGCCGCTGGAATATTTGAGGATCCGCTATGGACTATTTACCCAGCAATTGATCGCCTGGATGGGCGTGCTTCTCAAGGCCTTCGATGTGGGTGCGAAATGGGCTGCCATCGGCATCCTGCTGAAGGTGGTGGCCGATATACCGATGACGACCGGTATTCTGGTATCCGGGGTGGTGACCCTGATCTACGTTACTTTCGGCGGTTATTGGGGCGTCATTGTCACCGATTTCATCCAGTTCCTGGTGCAGGTGCTGGGAGGCGTGGTGATGTTTGTGCTGGTATTGAAAAATCTGGATGGATGGTCGTCGATCTCCGGCATTTGGGATAAATTGCCTCCCGACCATGCTACCGCCTTCAACGATCCATACACGGCGGGTTTCGTTGCGGTGATGTTCTTCCTGTATTTCCTCAGTTACAACGGAGGCAGTTGGAGTCTGGCGACGCGATACATCTCCAGTCCTTCAGAGAAGGAGGCTACCAAGGCAGCCTGGCTGTCGGGCATCCTGTACCTGATCTGGCCCCTGATCCTGTTCTTTCCGATGTGGGCAGCCCCGCTTATCCTGCCGGAACTCGCGAATCCGCAGGAATCCTATGGATTGTTGATGCTTAAGATCCTGCCACAGGGCATGATCGGACTGGTGATCGCATCACTCTTTGCCGCCACTATGGGTATGACATCTTCGGATGTAAATACAAATGCCGCAGTGATCACCCGGGATATCCTGCCGGTTGTATCGAAGCGTTTCGGAACGGGCGATGATATTCGTGTCGCCCGCATCACCACCTTCCTGTTTACACTGTTGACATTGATCGTTGCCATGAACTATGAACGCTTCGGCGGGGTGCTGGGATTGATCGTAAAATGGTTTGCCGCGCTGCTCGGTCCGACGGCCATGCCGCTGCTCTTCGGCCTGTTGCCAGTCTTCCGCCGCTGTGGACCCTTTGCGGCCATTGCTTCCATCGCAGCGGGCATGGCTGCCTTTGTATTCACAAAAAACTACCCGCTCAATAACATGGCCCTGGAAGTAGGGTTACCATCAATGGTTGCTGGATTTGTATTTATTATTTCAGGTCTATTATCCAAACCGGCACCTGCCCGCGTGGAAGAACTCATGCAGGCATTGGCTGAGCCAACGGATGTAGTGAGCAAAGCATAAGTATTTTTTTAGAATGAATGGATAACGGTCACGTATATGTTAAAACAAACAGGATTTGGGATCATTGGCGCTGGTGTGATCTCTCATGTGCACGCAAAGGCCATCAGCGAAATACCCAATGCCCGGCTCGTGGGGATACATGGCACCAATGCTGAGAAGGTGGCTACTTTTTCGGATCGTCACGGCTGCAAGGCATTTGCGACGCTGGATGCGATGCTCAGCGATCCGGATATTGATATCGTCTGCATCTGCACCCCTTCCGGAGCACATATGGAACCGGCTCTGGAGGCCATCCGCGCCGGCAAGCACTGTTTGATCGAAAAGCCTTTGGAGATCACGCTGGAGCGTTGTGACGCCATCATCAACGCGGCATATAAAGCGGGTGTTCTGGTGGCTGTAATTTTTCCTTCGCGTTTTTATGAGGCGGCCAGCCGGCTGAAAAAGTCCCTGGAGGCCGGTCGATTCGGCGACATCGTCCTGGGTGATGCTTATGTGAAATGGCATCGCACCGATGCCTATTACAGATCGGCTGCCTGGCGCGGTACCTGGCAACTGGATGGGGGAGGAGCGCTGATGAACCAGGGCATCCATTCCGTTGATCTGCTGCAATGGTATATGGGCCCGTTGGAATCAGTGCAGGCCTTTGTTGCCAACCGAAAACACCAGGCCATTGAAGTGGAAGACACGGTTGTTGCCTCTCTGCGATTTGCCAGCGGCGCACTGGGCAGTATCGAGGCATCCACGGCTCTCTGGCCCGGTTCGCTCAAACAGATCGAGATCCTCGGCACCGAGGGATCCGCCGTCCTGCAGGAAAGCGATCTCATCAAATGGGATTTCAGACAAGCGCTCCCGGAGGATGAACTCGTTCGCAATGCTGGCGGGGTTTCCTCGCATGGAGGGGTCTCCAATCCCGCAGACATCAGTCACATGGGACATCTGTTCCAGATCAACGATCTGCTGCGGGCGATAAAGGAAGGTGACCGGCCCGCTATTGATGGACCGGAAGGCAGGAAATCGGTGGAGATCGTTCTGGCGGTCTACCAAAGTGCCCGCGAAGGTAAAATGATCAGGTTATCTTAATGATCCCAATAAAACCATCCTCAAAATAAATATAAGATGATCAGGCACCCGGAAGATCATATGATCCATCCCGAAGCATTTGCTTCCCGACGACGTTTTCTGGCACAGGCCGGTCTGCTGGCGGCCGGTGCGCTGCTTCCTGATATCGGCCTGGGATCGGAATGGCGTCGCGAGATGCCGGTCATCGACATCCATCAACATCAGCATTATCACAGTTGGACGGATGAAGAGATGATCGAACACCAAAGGATCATGGGTGTCAACCGCACGATCCTGCTGCCTGCAGGCACTCCTGTCGACATGCCTTCCACCCATCACGGTGCTTCGAACGGATTGGCCGCCAAGGCCGAGTTTGGGGCTTGCGAAGTACCCGACCTGCCCGGGGCACCTGCGGAGATCGAGAAGTATCTCAAACTTGGTGCCGTGGTGATCGGAGAACTGAAATTCGGTGTCGAATGTGATGCGCCCGAGATGCAGCGCATCTATGAATTGGCCCAGGCTTATGACGTGCCGGTGCTCATGCACTGGGAGTATAAAAAATACAATTACGGATTCGAGCGGTTCCACAAGATGCTGGAGAAATATCCCCGCGTGAACTTCATCGGTCATGCGGTGACCTGGTGGGCGAATGTGGACAAGGATCATCTCGATCAGTCGGTCATGTATCCAAAAGGGAAGGTCACCCCCGGAGGTCTCACGGATCGCTTGCTCCGGGATTACCCCAATATGTATGGCGACCTCTCCGCCGGATCGGGGCTCAATTCCATCACCCGCGACATCGATCAGGCGCGGGCCTTCCTCGAGCGACATCAGGACAAGCTGCTCTATGGCAGCGATTGTGCCGACCGGCATGGCCTGGCAGAAAAAGGATGCACCGGTGGGCAGACCCTGCAAAAGATCCGTGAACTATCCACGTCGAGGAAAATGTTGAAGAACATCCTTTACGCGAATGCCGAGAAACTTTTTCGCATCTGACATAACCCTTGCCATATGATACGATCATTTTTGTTTTCATACCCCGGCTGGAGATCTGCATTCATGGCGTCAGCCCTATTGTTTCAGGCATGTGACCAGGGACTGAAATATCCCGGTCCGCTCAGCCCGGAGGAATCCCTGAAATCATTCCGCCATGCTCAGGATGTTCGGGTGGAGGTCTTTGCGGCTGAACCACACGTCATCGATCCCGTAGCGATGGAGTTCGACGAACAGGGAAATGTCTTCGTGGTCGGGATGCTGGATGCCTATAAGCCTGATTCCGTCAAGGGCAAAGGTCGCATAGTGATGCTGAGGGACCGCAACGACGATGGGCGTGCAGACACTGCCATCATCTTTGCAGACAATCTTCGCGAGGCGACCAGTGTGCTGCCCTGGAATGGCGGACTACTGGTGGCGGCGGCGCCTCATATTTATTACATGAAAGATACCTCCGGTGATGGTCGTGCTGATCTGCGCGAGATCCTGTTCACCGGATTCTTCAACAAGAACGAAGAGGCCCAGATCACCAACCTGCAGTTCGGCATCGATAACTGGATCTATGCAAACAACAACGGTCAGGCCGGTAAGGTGACCTTCAGCAGAAAGCCGGGCGCAGATTCCCTCTCGATGAAAGGATGGGATTTCAGATTCCGGCTCGACCGGGATCAATTTGAAGCGACATCCGGAAGAGGTCAATATGGCCTCGCGATGGACGACTGGGGGCATCGTTTTTACACCCAGAATGCGGAACATATCAGCCAGGTTGTCATTCAGAAAAAATACCTGGACAGAAATCCATTTTTACCTAAAGGCAGTCGAAAGGCGCTTCAGAATATATCAGATCACGAAGCAGAGATGTACCAGCTGACGCCGGCACCCTGGTGGCGGGCGGAACGGACCCGTCAGCGGAACCAGCGTTTCCGGGAGAACGGCCTGCCTGAAACAGAACGGGCTGAAGGTAGATTTACCGGTGGTTCCGGTGGTACCTTTTATGAAGGAGAGTTGCTGCCGGCCGGTTATTATGGCAATGTTTTCACGGGAGATGTCGCCGGCAGTCTCGCGCACAGGGATGTACTGCGCAGGATCGACAGTCCTTATCTCAAGGCTGGACGTGCAGAAGGAGAGCGGGATCGTGAATTCATCGCTTCCACCGATTCATGGGTCAGACCGGCCAGTTTCACCACCGGTCCTGACGGCTCCTTGTTCATGATCGACATGTACCGCCAGCATATCGAAACACCTTTATCCATACCTCAAGAGCTGCAGAGGGGCATGGACTTCGATGCAGGGGACAAATATGGCCGGATCTATCGCATTGTGGGCAAAGACGCACCGGCGCTGAAGTTATCCAAACCCGACTTGCGCAATGCAGCCTCATCTGCTTTAGTAGCGTTGCTCGCGCATCGCAATCAATGGTGGCGTCTGCAGGCGCAGCGGCTGCTCCTGGAGCGACAAGACAGATCCGTACTGCCGGAGGTGCTGGCTATGTTCCGGACACATCCCGATGCTCGTGCAAGACTGCACGCCCTTTACGTGGTGGAGGGTTTGAATCTCCTCACGGCAGACCTGGTGAAGCAGGCGGCGATGGACAAGGAGGCGGGGATTCGGGAACATGCCGCCATCCTGGCGGAGCGATTTTCGGCATGTCGCAATGATCTGATCCGACTGACCGGTGATGCAGATGCCATCGTGGCATTTCAGGCAACCCTCAGTCTGGGAGATCTGAGCGGTGAGGATGTGAGCAATGCACTTGCAGAAGTCATGTCCCGACAGGGTGCCAGTCCATGGTTTAGAACCGCTGTGTTAAGTGCCCCGGCAGGAAGTACTCCGGGTTTGCTGGAAGCCCTGCATGCCAAGCACCGTTTCTTCAACGATACGGTTTCCTGGAAGTCGGATTTTGTCAGCGATGTGGCAGGGGTCGTGCGGCAAAGAAAAGATCCTGCAGAAGTATCAGCACTTGAAACTTTCGGTCAGCTCATGAAAGCCTCCGGTAATCTGGTATGGAAGCGGGCGTTGGACAAAGAAAGATCTGACAGCCTTGCAACTTCGAAGAAATGAACATTCATGATGAATAGTATATGAACAGAAGGTCTTTTATTATTCGGTTAGCCTTGCCCGTTAGCATGCTCTCGTCCATGGCACTATTCCTGTCAGGTTGCGGTGGTTCAAAAAAGGATGTGTCTGAAAAAAAATCCCAAATATCTTCGGATTGTGAAGATCTGTCAGGTCTTTCCGAATCGGAACGCATGGCCCGCGACAGTTTTGGATATGAGGCGCAGGCTGCCTTGCCGGAGCGCTCCTGCATGCATTGCAAGCTGTTCATCCCGGCAGGAAAAACGTCACCTTGTGCCGGATGCCTGCTGTTCAAGGGGCCGGTAAAACCTGAGGGCAGCTGTATTCAATTCGCTCCGAAGGATGCGTAAAAAACCATGTTATATTTATTCCACTACTTATTCTTTCAGCATGAAGTTGAAAATGGCAATCATCGTAGCCATGTTGCTCTGCACTGTTCCTGCGCTCTTCGCACAGTCAAATCAGGGCTATGGTAAGCCGAACAAACGAAAGCCCATCCTTGAAGTGGAGGCCGGTTGTGGCATGTGCATGTTCGGTTTGAAGGACAAGGATTGCATGCTGGCGATCCGCAAAGACGACAAGGTCTTGCATGTCAAAGGCACAGACATCGATGATCATGGAGATGCACATGGAGACGACGGTTTCTGCAATGCCACCCATCGAGCCCGCGTACAGGGTCAGGCGAAGGGAGATACTTTCGTGGTCACCTATTTTGAACTGATCCCCAAGACGGCAAAACGAAAGGGGAAATAAGATATTTAACACATAAAATCTTTTCCATCCTGGACCATGATTGGATGAACTCCGATGAGCATGATATGATTCATTTCACATGCCTCACCCGGCAGATAGTGTAATTTGATCTTACTCAAGATCAATTTTGATTAACTTCCCACAAAACGACCCTTTATATGCACCCTTTACAACCATCAAGCCGTCGTAATTTCCTTCGACATTCCATCATCCTCGGTTCTGGTCTGCTGGCCGGTCCTTCAGTATTTGCGGCGGGCCCGCGTCCAAATTCACGCTTCGGTGGTGTGCAGATCGGCGCTATCACCTATTCATTTCGGAGCATGCCTGTGAAGGCAGACGACATCATCAGGTATTGTCAGCAGTGCGGGATCAGCGCACTGGAACTGATGGGAGATACTGCAGAAGCATTTGCCGGCAGTCCTTCCGCCGCCAAGATCCGTGAGTGGCGGGAAGCGGTGGGCATGGAGAAATTTGTTGAACTGCGGAAGAAATTCAAAAAAGCAGGGATCTCTGTGTATGCATACAAACCCAATGCGCTGGGCGAGAAGAGCAGCGACGGAGAGATCGAATATGCCATGAAAGCTGCGAAGGCTCTGGGTGCGGAGTCTGTCACGGTCGAACTGCCGAAGAATTCGGCGCACTCCAAAAGGCTCGCTGATATCGCCGCAAAGCACAAAGTTTATGTCGGATACCATGCACATACCCAGGCCACGGACACCGCATGGGATGAAGCCCTGGCACAGTCACCCTGGAATTCAATGAACCTGGACTGCGGCCATTATATTGCGGCCGGTGGTGCCAATACATCCGCCAGTCTCCTGGCATTGATCGAGGCCAGGCATGATCGGATCACCTCCATGCATTTGAAGGACCGCCGCAACAAAGACAATGGTGCGGCCAATGTCGAATGGGGAAAGGGTGACACGCCCATCAAAGAAATACTCCGGCTGATGAAGGAAAAACGATATCGTTTTCCGGTAAGTATTGAGTTGGAATATGGCATTCCCCGAAGCATCAGCATTGATTGCTCAACATATTTAAACCTTTATTTAAAGTCAACATATATGCACCCTTCACAATCATCCGCCCGGCGTGAGTTTTTGCGTCAATCCTTGATCATTGGTTCCGGACTGCTGGCTGGCCCATCGCTCTTCGCATTCGGTCCGCGTCCGAATTCACGTTTCAATGGCGTTCAGATCGGGGCCATCACCTATTCGTTCCGCAGCATGCCGGTAACCCCGGATGATATCATTCGCTACTGTCAGCAGTGCGGACTCAGCGCACTGGAGTTGAAGGGTGAGACGGCCGAACCCTTTGCGGGAAGTCCCTCCGCCGCCAAGATCCGCGAATGGCGGGAGACGGTCGGCATGGAGAAATTCATCGAAATGCGGAAAATGTTCCGGAAGGCAGGTATTTCCATCTATGCCTATAAGCCCAATGCCCTGAATGAAAAAAACACCGATGGCGAGATTGCGCATGCGATGAAGGCGGCCAAGGCGCTTGGTGCCAGTTCTGTCACCGTTGAACTGCCCAAGGATCCGGCCCATTCGAAGCGACTGGCAGACATCGCGGCGGCCCATGGGATCTATGTCGGCTATCATGCGCATACCCAGGCCACGGATACGGCATGGGACGAGGCACTCGCTCAATCGCCCTGGAATACGCTGAACCTGGATTGCGGTCACTACATCGCCGCAGGTGGTAATAACACGCCGGCCAGTCTCCTGGCCCTCATCGAAGCGAAACATGATCGCATATCCTCTCTTCACCTAAAAGATCGGCGGACCAAAGAAAATGGTGGGGCCAACGTCGAATGGGGAAAGGGAGATACACCGATCAAAGGCATCCTGAAACTAATAAAAGATAAAGGCTACAAGTTCCCGGTGAGCATCGAATTGGAATACCCAATCCCTGCCGGGTCTGATGCAGTGAAGGAAGTGACGAAGTGCGTGGCTTATGCCAAAGAAGCTCTCTCTTAAATATAACTCGATTGGTATATTCCTGATAAGGATGTTGATCTAACAGATAAATTGCGGTCAACCTGCCATTGAAAAAGTTGGATCTAAAAGCCCGCTGTCTTCAGCGGGTTTTTTATGTTTTCGGAACAAGCATCCCTGCCTGTCGTCATTTGGTTAACCTGCATAAAAAAACCGCTGAAGCCAGCGGTTTTTTTGTGCCCAGAACAGGAATCGAACCTGCACTCCGTTGCCGAAACCAGATTTTGAGTCTAGCGCGTCTACCAATTCCGCCATCTGGGCAGTGCATTGCAAATGTAAGCTTTTCACCTGACAATTCCACATACCAGCATCATCTTGCACCTCAGGGTATATTGACTAATTTTGTCATATATCTCACTGCATGCTTACCATTGGATTGCTCAAAGAGGGAAAAGTTCCGGCCGATAACCGTGTCGCCCTCACCCCGTCTCAGTGCAAGTGGATCCACAGGAACATGCCGGCGTATAGGATCGTCGCTCAGCATGCTCCAAACCGCTGTTTTTCCGACCTGGAATACCAGACTGCCGGCGTGGAACTCCGGGACGACCTCTCTGAATGTGATATCCTCCTGGGCATCAAGGAAGTCCCTGTCAAATCGCTCATCCCCGATAAAACCTATCTGTTCTTTTCCCATACCCGAAAGCAACAGCCGCAGAATCAGGATCTCTTCCGCACCATCCTGGATAAACGCATCACCCTGATCGACTATGAATGCCTCGAACACGACGACGGCACCCGGATCATCGGATTCGGTTTTTTCGCCGGGATCGTGGGCGCTCACAACGGCATCATGGCCTATGGTCAGCGGACTGGTGAATTCCACCTCGGCCGGGTCTACCAGCAACGCAGCTTCCGGGAGCTGATCCATACCTACTTTGGCCTCAAATTGCCGAACATCAAGATCGTGGTGACCGGTTCCGGCCGTGTGGCCCATGGCATTCTGGAGATCATGAACCTCATGGGTATCCGCGAAGTAGAACCCGATGAGTTCCTCTCCAGATCCTTCACGTATCCCGTGTATGTTCAACTGAAGGGACAAGACCTCTACGAAAGAAAGGACGGAACACCCTACCGCCGGGCGGATTTCCACGAACACCCCGAAGCCTATAAAAGTAGATTCCAGCCCTATGCATTTGAGGCTGATATCTTGATGAATGGCGTCTATTGGGAGCAACACATTCCCCGTTTGTTCGAGCCCGAACTCGTATCCGACCCTCGCTTCAGGTTACAGACCATCTCAGATATCACAGACGATGCCTACGGATCCGTGCCCATCAATCTGGGAGATCAGACCATCGAAGATCCCGTGTATGGTGTGGACCGTCATACCCTGAAAAAGACCGGGCCCTATCTGCCCGGATCTGTGGACGTGATTGCCGTCGGAAATCTGCCCAATGAATTACCCCGGGATGCTTCCCGTTACTTCGGCGAACAGTTGATCAAGCATGTGCTGCCCGGACTTTCAGATCCTTCGAACCTGATCATCTCCCGCGCACGTATGACCGATCACGGACAGATCACCCCCGGATACGCATACCTCACAGCGTACGGCCGTCGATGATGTCACTCAAAAGATGAGATAATAAGGTTCCAGCAAGTTCCTGCAGGCATGTGAATACGAACCATCAGGTTCGCGGATATCCAGCACTTCATGCATCTTAACAACATCCGTCCGTCGCGAAAAAACGCTGATCCTTCTGAGCTCCGGATGATTTCGGCTATGCCTGACCGTTAGTGATGTCACTTCTCTCAACCCGGCATCCCGCATCAGGCTGTTCAACTCCTCCGAACGATGTGGAGGAATGAGGATGATCGACATCCCGTCCGCTGCCAGCAATCGATCGATAGCTGAGACCAGTTCCATAAGAGACAACTCCGTACCATGCATGGCGAGGTTCTGTGCGGCTTCCGGACGCTTCAGGTCTCCATGAAAAAAAGGCGGATTCGAAACGATCAGATCATAAGGAATTTCCGACCGGTAAGCTCTGATATCGGCATGATGGACGGTTATTTGGTCGCTCCATGGACTGTCCTCAATATTGCGGCAGGATTCTTCAACTGCGGACTGTTCCATTTCAACGCCATCGATCCATCCCGTCATCTGTTGGGCCATCATCAGCATCAGCAATCCGGTACCGCTGCCGATGTCCAGCACCCTGCCGGATGACGGGTAATGTCGCGCAACCCAGGCACCGAGGATACAGGCATCCGTGGTGACCCGCATCGCACACCTGGCCTGATGGATGGTAAACTGCTTGAAACGGAAATAGTCGTTGCCCATGGATCATCCCTCCGCAGTCCAATGTCCGCGGGCCGAGGATTGAGCATCCAGCCCTTCAAATCTGCCGGCCAAAAAACGATGATATCCGGTGATCGCGATCATCGCCGCATTATCTGTGCAATATTCAAAACGTGGGACGAACGTCTTCCATCCCTGACGTTTACCGAGCGCCCTGAAAGCCTTGCGCAGTCCGCTGTTGGCAGACACGCCACCCGAGAGACAGACCTCCCGGATACCGGTTTCCAGGGCAGCGATCTTCAGTTTCTTCAACAAGATCTCTATGATCCGGTGCTGTATCGATGCGCAGAGGTCGGCCAGATTGTGCTGAATGAAATCAGGTTCTTTGCGTGTGGCTTGCTGCAGAAAATACAGGATCGAAGTCTTCACCCCGCTGAAACTGAAGTCAAGTCCGGGTATGACCGGCTCTGCGAAATGAAAACGGGATGGATCTCCCGAGGCCGCATATTTATCGATCAGTGGACCCCCGGGATAGGGGAGGCCCAGCATTTTAGCAGACTTGTCAAAAGCTTCCCCGGCGGCATCATCTATGGTCTCCCCCAGGATCTCCATATCCAGCGGAGACCGGCAGAGCACGATCTGGGTATGCCCGCCGCTCACCGTCAGGCATAAGAAGGGAAAAGAGGGGGCAGGGTCTTCAATAAGGTTCGCCAGCACATGGGCCTGCATATGGTGCACCCCGATCAACGGTACATCCAAAGCGAGTGAAAGGGACTTGGCGAAGCCCGCGCCGACGAGCAGTGCCCCGATCAGACCGGGGGACTGGGTGAAGGCGATGCCCTTCAGGTCTTTCAGCGAGATGCCCGCCTGCTGTATGGCCGCATCCACAACGGGGACAATGTGCTGCATATGAGCGCGACTCGCAAGCTCAGGAACCACTCCTCCATATGCCTGGTGCACTTCCTGCGTAGCAATGACATTGGACAGGATGCGCCCGTCAACACAAACGGATGCGCTGGTCTCGTCACAGGAACTCTCGATGCCAAGGATATGAATGGGCGGCATGTGGAACAGGATTGGACCAGGTCATTTGGATCTGATAGCCACGACGGGATCCATGCGAGATGCCGTAATGGCCGGTATGATGCCTGCCAGCACACCGATGAGCAGACAGACGAAGAAGGCCAGCGCCAGGATGGAGGGTGCAACAAACACCGGGAAACTGAAGATCTTGGTCAACAATCCAGCCAGCAGAACCACCAGGATCAGCCCGATCAACCCTCCGATGATGCAGATGAACGAACTCTCCATCAGAAACTCCATCAGGATCGTCTTCTTCTTCGCGCCGATCGCTTTCTTCAGACCGATCTGCGGCGTACGTTCCCGAACGGTAACGAACATGATGTTAGCGATTCCAAATGCACCAACGATCAGACTCAATAGTCCGATCAGCCAGCCCCCCAGATTTACACTCTGGAAAAGTGAATCAACCGACTTGCTGAAATCCGAGATGGCATTCAACTCGAAATTATCCTCCTGCGTGGGGCCCAGTCGGCGAATGGAGCGCATCGCCCCCCGAAGCTCTCCTTTCAGATTATCCGTGGACACGTTCTCCGGGCCCTTTACCAGGATCTTCGGGTTGTTGAAGCGTTCATCGAACATCTGCTTCATGAAAGGATATGACAAAAGGATGCTCTGATCGAAGTCCCATCCACTGATGAGATTCTTACCTTGTTTTTTGATGACCCCCGCCACGCGAGCCTTCCTGCCCTTGAGCGTGACTTCCTGTCCCAAGGCTTTTTCAGGATTTCCAAACAGTTTTTCCGCCACATCGAAGCCGATGACCGTGACGGCGCTTCCCTTGTCGAAATCGGATGCACTCAGATAGCGCCCGTACAAGATCTCTACCGGCTGGATCCTGTCGAAGGCGTTGGTGATCCCATGATAGTTGATCCCATCCAATGCCAGATCGGCATATTCAACCTTGTTCTGAACAGACAGGTTAAAGACGATGTCCAGCTGCATCGTCATCTTCTGTTGCAGGATCTTGGCTTCGGACATCCGCACCGACGGACGGTTCACATATTTCCACCAGGGATAGTCCGGACCTCCCTGATAATTCCATTTGTCGATATAGATGGTATTACTGCCGAGGCTCTTGATCCCGTCCTGGATGTTCTTTTCCAGACTGCTGACGGTGGATAAAACACCTATGATGCAGAATATGCCGATGGTGACACCGAACAACGACAGGAAGGTCCTTAACTTATTCTTGTAAAGTTCCTGAAAGGCCAGTTTCAAGGAGGCGATCAGGATCTGTAAGGTCTTTTGCATGCTTCAGCCGTTCAGTTTACAGGGGTCAAAGATACCAAATTGAATGCGCTCCGCGGCCTTACATTCCAACAATCCATATCATTGTTCCTTGAGCGGCCTTTTCTTGATCATCCCGCCCTTTGTATCCTTGATGCTGTGCATCACCACGAAGGCGTTAGGGTCGATGGCGGCGATCTCCGTCTGCAATCTCGATACCTCGAGCCGAGTGATCACCGTGAACAAGATGTCCATTTCGCTTGTGTTATGTCCGCGTTTGCCATAACCGCGGGTTCCCTTGTAAACGGAGATGCCCCGGCCGAGCTGATCAGTGATGACCGCTGCGATTTCCCTGCATTTTGGAGAGATGATCGTTACCCCGGTGTATTCCTCGATCCCCTCAATGATGAAGTCCACTGTTTTGGATGCCGCCAGGTAGGTCAGCACAGAGTACATGGCCGTTTCGATACCCAGGAGCCAGGCCGCTACGGAAAAGATCAGGATATTGATGAGGAGGATCACATCACCGATCGTCAGGGAAGTTCTTCGGTTGATATAAATAGCCAGTACTTCGGAGCCGTCCAGCACGCCGCCGCCCCGCACGGCCAGTCCGATACCCATTCCCAGGAAAAATCCTCCGAAAACGGCCACCAGCAGCTTGTCTGTCGTAACCACGGGATACGGGATGAAGGCCACCGCCAATGCCAGGCCAATGATGGCCAGTGATGTCTTGATCACGAATTCCGTCCCTAGTTGCACATAGGCCATCACGATGAACGGCAGGTTCACCACGATCAGCAATATCGGCACGGGAAGATCCGTCGTCTGGTTGATCAACAGGGAGATACCCGTGGCACCACCATCGACAAATGCTGTGGGTAGCAAAAAACCCTTGAGCCCAAATCCCGCCGACAAGAGTCCCAGCAGGAGTAGAAACGCATCCCGCGCACCGTGTCGGAGCATCACACGGAATTGATAGATGCGCTTACCCAGTCGGTATGGACTCTGTTTTTCTCCACCTTGCCGGCCTTTTCCCAATTCGGGTGTCAGCAGCCCCGGTATCTTTCCCAGCATCGCCATACGACAAGTTACACCATATTTTTCTAACCCTGCCACCCTGCGCATTACCCGCTTTTGCCCTTGTTCTCCAGACAAATCGTACCTTTACAGCCCTTCGACAATCGTCGCCGGGCAGCCCATCCCATGAAATTTGATACTGAAATCCAGAAGCGGCGAACCTTCGCCATCATTTCGCACCCCGATGCCGGTAAGACGACGCTGACGGAAAAATTCCTGCTCTTTGGCGGAGCCATCCAGACCGCCGGAGCGGTCAAGAGCAATAAGATCAAGAAGCACGCGACCAGCGATTTCATGGAGATCGAACGTCAGCGGGGCATCTCCGTGGCCACCTCCGTGATGAGTTTCGAATACCGCGGGGTACTGATCAACCTGCTCGATACCCCCGGTCACAAGGATTTCGCAGAAGATACCTATCGCACCCTCACGGCAGTGGACAGTGTCATCCTCGTGGTCGATTCCGTCAAGGGGGTTGAGGAGCAGACCCGTAAACTCATGGAGGTCTGCCGGATGCGCGATACGCCTGTGATCGTATTCATCAACAAACTGGACCGCGACGGTAAACCCCCTTTCGATCTCCTCGACGAGATCGAAAAGGAACTGCGCATTCACCTCCATCCGCTCTCATGGCCCATCAACATGGGCAAGGATTTCAAGGGCGTATACAATCTCTATCGAAAAAGCCTGCTCATATTCCATCCTAACCAGAAGGCGACAGAGGACGATATCGTACCCATTGAAGACCTGGAGGATCCCCGGCTCGCGTCGCTGGTCGGTGAAAAAGACGCTGCACAACTGGCAGAGGATGCAGAGCTCATTGACGGGGTGTATGGTCACTTCGATCCCGACCCATATCTCGACGGACGGACCGCTCCCGTATTCTTTGGCAGTGCCATTAATAACTTCGGGGTGAAGGAACTGCTGGATACCTTCATCGAAATTGCCCCCCGGCCACGGAGCCGGGAGACCACCCTGCGCGACATCGATGTGCAGGAAGACAAGTTCAGCGGATTCATCTTCAAGATCCACGCAAACCTGGACCCTAAACACCGCGACCGCATCGCGTTCCTGAGGGTCTGCTCAGGCAGATTTGAAAGGAATAAATTCTATCACCATGTCCGTCTCGATAAGGATGTCAGATTCAGCAACCCCTACAGCTTCCTGGCCCGGGAGAAAGATGTGATCCAGGAAGCTTTCCCGGGGGATGTCGTTGGATTGTTCGACACCGGTAATTTCAAGATCGGAGATACCCTGACGGAAGGGGAGGACTTCTTCTTCACCGGCATCCCAAGCTTTTCACCGGAGATATTCAAGGAGGTCGTCAATAAAGACCCCATGAAGACAAAGCAGCTCGAGAAGGGCTTGAATCAACTGACAGATGAAGGTGTGGCTCAACTATTTACGCAACATAATGGTAACCGGAAGATCATCGGTTGCGTGGGTGAACTGCAGTTCGAAGTGATTCAATATCGTCTGCTGCAGGAATATGGTGCTTCTGTCCAGTTCAACGCCCTGCCTTTCTACAAGGCCTGCTGGATCACTTCCGAAGATCAGCGCAAGCTGGAAGATTTTACCCGCTTCAAGACATCAAATGTGGTCAACGATAAAGACGGCCACCTTGTGTACCTTGCTCAAAGCGAGTGGTACCTGAACACTGAAATGAACAACAACCCGGATATTACTTTCCATTTCACCTCCGAGATCCACAAGTGATCACTGCATGGGATGGATCACTCAGGGAGCAAACCAGTGTAATTGAACGGGGTCACGGATTTCAGTTCTTTCTTGACAGAGGTGCTCACTTTCAGTTCGTTGATGAATTCATGCAATGACTCCTGGGTGATCCCATGCTTTCCGCGGGTCAGTTCCTTCAGCGCCTCGTAAGGGTTGGGATATTTTTCCCTGCGAAGGATCGTCTGGATGGCTTCTGCCACGACCGCCCAATTGTCTGACAGGTCGGCCCGGATGGCCTCTTCATTCAGCACGAGTTTCGAGAGTCCTTTTTGAATGGACGTGATCGAGAGGATGGTATGGGCGAAGGGTACTCCGATATTCCTCAGCACGGTGGAGTCGGTCAGATCCCTTTGCAGCCTTGATATCGGCAACTTGGCAGAGAGATGCTCGAACACGGCATTGGCGATCCCCAGGTTGCCCTCCGCATTTTCGAAATCTATCGGATTGACCTTGTGCGGCATGGCGGAGGATCCCACCTCGCCGGCCTTTGTACGTTGACGGAAGTATTCCATCGATATGTAGGTCCACAGATCGCGGCACAGGTCGATCAGAATGGTATTGATCCTGCGGAGTCCGTCAAAATGTGCGGCAAAATGGTCGTAATGCTCGATCTGGGTGGTGTATCGTTGCCGCTGCAATCCAAGATATCTTGCACAGAAACGATCGGCGAAACTGATCCAGTCGATGTGTGGATAAGCCACCGCATGGGCGTTGAAATTTCCAGTGGCACCGCCAAATTTGCAGGAATAGGGAATGTGGCTTAACATTTCCAGTTGTTGGTCGATCCGTTCGACGAACACCATCAGTTCCTTACCCAGCCGGGTCGGGGAGGCGGGCTGACCATGTGTCCGGGCGAGCATGGGGATCTCCATCCATTCTCCTGCCAGCCTTCTGAGTTCCATGTTAAGGTTCGTAACCGCCGGCAGGTACTCAAATTCAAGTGCTTCCTTCCAAAGCAGCGGGATGGCTGTGTTGTTGATGTCCTGCGATGTCAGACCGAAATGCACAAACTCCCGTAATTCACCGGCTTCCAGCCTGTCGAGTTGTTTCTTGACGAAATATTCCACCGCCTTCACGTCGTGGTTGGTGACCTTCTCCGTCTCCTTGATCTCCGCAGCCATCTCGGTCGTGAATTCGGCATAAACGTCCCGCAACGCTTTCAGCCGGGATGCCGGACACTTGAATAGCCTGGCAGCCGAGAGGGCGGCCAGATACTCGATCTCCACCCGAACCCTGTACCTGATGAGTCCGAATTCGGAAAAATAGCCTGCGAGGTGTCCGAGCTGTCGGCGATATCGTCCATCAACGGGAGATATCGCGGTAAGGGCGCTAAGGTCCATGAATGCCGTGATTATGAGATGTTACGATGCGGAATGATGGCAATGCATCGTTCGGGGGATTTGCCGTAGGTTTGCGCCAAAATTACAGTAAAGGCCTTGGAAAAGAAAATCAGGATCGGTGCGGTGAGTTATTTGAACACGAGGCCCTTGCTCTATGGATTGAAAGCGCACCCGGTGGCGGATCGGATCATCCTGCGCGAAGATTATCCCGCAAGAGTGGCTTCCATGCTCTTGAATGATGAGATCGACATCGGACTGGTGCCGGTCGCCATTCTCCCAAAACTACCCGAATATCATCTCGTGTCCGATTTCTGCATTGGTTGCGACGGACCGGTGGCCTCTGTAGCCCTGTTCTCGGAGCATCCCATCGGAGATTTGCGGGAAGTATGGCTCGATTATCAGTCCAGGACGTCCGCGATGCTCTTGCGGCTGCTGCTCAGAGATCACTGGAGGCAGACGGTCAACCTGTTGGATGCCGGTTCCGAGGATTTCAGGCGCGGGATCCGGGGGCATACCGGAGGTCTGGTCATTGGCGACCGAGCCTTTGAACAGGCACGCATCTCCCCGGTCATGTACGATCTGGGAGCCGCCTGGAAGGAGCGCACCGGCATGCCCTTCGTTTTTGCGACCTGGGTGAGCAACAAGCTGATCGATGAAAACTTCGTCAGGGAATTCAATGAGGCCAACGCCATTGGTGTTGGACAACTGGATAAGGTAGCGGCTGCCTACCCGGATGCCGGTTTCGATCTATTGGGATACTACCGCTACAACCTGAGCTACGGATTTGATGAACGCAAGCAGGCCGCCATGCGTCGTTTCCTGACGGATATCGCCACCCTTTGAATCAATACCAGAGCCTGGCTCCGGTTCTTTTCAGATAGCGCATAGCTTCAGGTCCTACCGGCTTTCGCCGCTGTCCGCCGGGAATTCCTGCAATGGCACGCCAGCCAGCCCACCAGCCGTGGAAATCACCCCGGGTCTGCTTCAGATATTCCATCGACCACATGAGTGCCGTGGTGATGAAAAAACGTAAAGGAAGGTATCTCCAGGCCACCTTGCATTTATTCACCCACATCATCCGGACCTTGTCGCGATGCGGTGAACGACCCAGTGGCGACTCCTTGTGGAGCATCACCACTTTGTCGGAGTAGGTGATGGCGTAGCCCGCGTCAATGAGCCGGTAGCTCAGGTCGTATTCCTCCATGCCGTAGAAGAAGTCCTCCGGATATAGCCCGGCAGCTTCAATGGCGGTGCGCGGCACGGCATGTGCTCCGCCGGCATAGTAGCTGGTTTCGAGGAATGGCTTGTGGCAATGTCTCTCGAATTGCTTGTGGGGAAAGGCGTTGCGCTGCATATCCCCGGTAGCATAAAAGAGGACCTTGAAGGAAACAATGGCGACGGGTCTGTTCGTTTCTGCGGTCTTGAACGCTTCCATCAGCCGGTAAAGGCAATCGGCATCCCTCAACTCTGCGTCGTCATCCAGCATGATCAGGATCGGAGCCCGACCCTGACGAATCGCAAAATTCCTACCCCTGGCCACCCCCAGGTTTTCGGGGGCATCCAGATAGCGGAAAGGAATTTCGGGATGTGCTGAGATGAATGTCCTGACCTCGCCATAGTCTGCAGTGGAAGCATTATTGACAACGATCACCTCTTCCAGCAACTCTTCCGTACCCTGCAGACCAGCAATATTCCGCGCGAGATCGAGCATGTCGGCCGGCCGGTTATAGGTGATGATGACGAAGCTCAGCGGTTTCAAGCACAATGATTTAAGAGGATAGCAGGGCACGGTATTCCTGCTCGAATTGATCGATCCCAAAGTGACGGCGGGCGTAACTTATGCAGGTCGCAGACATGTCGCGACACATTTCAGGGTGATTGATCAGATACCTGATCCAGATGACGCCTTCCTGTTCGATGGTCTTCTCGTCTGTGATGCTCGAGAACATGAATCCTGTCTCGTTCGACATGATATGTTCAGTTAGTTCCCCCACCTGGGTGCTCAGTATGATACATCCGCGGGCCATGGCCTCCATTACCACCATCGGAAAACCTTCTTCAGATGAAGTCAGGATCAGCACATCTGATGCCCGGTAGTGGCGGTCCACTTCTTCCGGATCGTTGAGATTTCCGGTGGCCCGGCAATTGGCCGGAAGACGCCCCTTTAACAGATGTGACAGATCACCGACGAAGGTGAATTTCACGGGCAGACCCTCTTCTTGGCATGCCCGGGCGATGGAGAGGATGATATGCACCCGCTTTTCGGATGTCCCACGTCCGACATAGATCACGGATAGCGGCCTGCCTTCCGTTTCCCTTGGCGCAACATCCTGAGGGGTCATGATGCCATTGCGGATATAACGGATCCTGGCTGCCAGGTTATCTGGAATCCCCAGCCGCATGTATTGCATGTAATGGTCGGTCATCGCCTTACGGCTGATCATGACCGTTGACCGATAGTATGGAATGAAGGGGATCCGGATCCAGGAAAATGAGTTGAACGAGTGTATGAGTTCGAACTGCCGGACCGAGGAATGGACCCACGGCGCACACTTGTAGGCAAAATTGCACTGCCCGTTGAACACCATGGGTTGCTTGCGCTGACGGTTGATGTGACCAGAGACGACGCCTCTCCAGATCAGGTTATTCCAATAGCGGGATTTGTTATCTGTGTAGGATGAGATGTCAATGATATCGTGACCGCTGTCGCTGAACAACGCCCGGAAACCATCGTTGTGTGACTTCCGGGTGAAGATGACGATCGATTTTCTGTTCTTGAGTACGTAGGCGATCAGCGCATGTACCTTCTCGGCACCACCGGTATGATAGAATGGAAAGAAGAAATACACCTGATATTCAGCATGCAGGGGATATAAGCGCGCACGAAGTCTGCCCACCATTATGAATGGCAGGATGAACAGGTTCTCAAACCTCCTTTTGAGAAGATACAGCCTGTACTTCATCCACTCCGTTTTTTTCCGACCGCCATTTTCATCAACCCCTTTAATCCATCGGCCATCGACATGAAGCCCACCTTCCACACGAATGCGTTCGATCTTCCATTCCACAGCTCATGGAAGAAAAATCTGCGCTTGGTAGCAGCGATCTTCTGGAAGACGTTCCGCTGCCTCAACCGGGTGAACGAACCCTGCCGGATTCGGTGCCTTACCAGGGGATCTGGTATTTTGTGCAGGCTATGCCCGGCCGAAGCCCATCTGAGCCAAAGATCGTAATCCTCCGCATCTCTTTGCTCGGCACGATATCCCAGGGCACGGATGACCTCCGCCCTGGCTAAAACGGACGGATGGGCCAAAGAATTGTTCACCGGCAGAAAGCTTCTGATGGATTCCGGGGAGATATGCAGGCGGTCGTCTTCCCAAACGCCGGTGTTCCGACCCTCTTCATCGATCAGATCCACGCAGGTTGCCAACAGGTCTGCCTCCGGATGGGTGTTCATGTAGTCTACCTGGCGTTGCAGCCGATCAGGCAATGACACGTCATCTCCATCCATCCGGGCGATGTAACGCCCGCGGGCCGCATTCAGCCCGCGATGCAGGGTGAAGACCAGTCCACGGTTGATGCCGTTGGACACCACGAGTATGCGCTCGTCCCGGAAGGATTTTAGGATGTCAAGGCTCTCATCCGTAGACCCGTCATCAATGATGATGAACTTGAAATCCGTGAAAGTTTGATGCAGGATACTTTGGACCGCCTCTTCCAGAAAAGGGGCCGTGTTGTAGACAGGCATTACGATACTCACCAGCGGAAGAGATCCCATGCGCGTAAAGATACGTCAGATTGGCAGCTTTTTGATGGCCTCCGCAACGTTGCGGGTCAGATGTCGCCATTGATAATGAATGTAATAGGCATCAGGGATCTCCGAAACGTCATGTACCGCCTCCGCAACCAGCCTGCAGAAGTGCTCGGTATCATCGTCTGCACTCACCCTCAGCCTGTCGCCGGTCATCGAGCGCTCAACACCGGTTGCGCCATGTTCGGTGGATACCACCGGGATGTCATATGACAGGGCCTCGATGGTTTTTACCTTGATCCCACCCCCTGTAACCACCGGGTTCAGGAAAACATCCGCCGCCAGGAAATATGGCCGCACATCCTCCACTTCACCGATATAAAGCAGGCGGGGATGGCGGATCGTCTTCAGATCGGAATAGGCCGGGTCCTGCAGCCTCCCGCATACCAGCACAACAAACGGTACGTCCATGCCCGTTTCAAGACGGGGGATGATCTCGGCCACAAGCCGCCGAAAGGCGCGCGTATTCGGTTCGTAATCCAGGGTTCCGCTGAAAAAAAGGATACGAACATCATGAGCAATACCATGCCTTGTTCTGATGTCCAGTGCAGCCCTGATCTTTTCATCCCGAGCCGGTCTGTCAAGACCGCTGATCCCAAACGGAACAACCATCGCGCGCGCTGGATCCATGCCCAGATGATCTACGGCGTAACGCTTATCGGCCTCTGTCTTGAACAGGACAAGCGCCGCATGCCTGCAGGCAAGGGTCTCCAGCCATTTCAGCATCGGCCACCACCATTTACCCATCTCCCGGAATCGGAGGAATTCGATGTTATGCGCATGCAGGATCCAGGGAATGGCATACAGCCGGGTGGCCAGTATTCCCGCCAGGGCATAGTAACAATGCTCAATGATCAGATGAGTGGCACCCGCTTTGCGGATCGACGACAAGATCTTCCACCAGTTGATGGGATTCAGGACCTGCCACTTTCCGACAGGCAGTCGCGCATCGACGGGATAGGGCGCACATGACGGGTCATTGTCCGCCGAACACAGGCAACTCAGGTCGAGATGCTCCGACAGAAATGCATTGAACTCAGCGACCCCTTTTTGACCACCGAACCTGGCGGGCAAAACCCGGTACCATACCACGCTTAGGATCCGAATCTGCTGCATCAGGCAGACTGACGGTTACGCCTGAGTTCCGTCAGCAGCGCACCCAGCAATAACCCGATCAGCACGAATTGACTGATGGCGGTCACCCGACGCCCATTGGCATAGGATGAGGGCTCGAAACGAAATTCGATCGCATGCTTGCCGGCAGGTACTGAAAGTCCACGCAGGACGTAATTTGCCTTCACGATGGGGCTTTCCTTTCCGTCTACAAAGGCCTTCCAGCCCCGGTCGTAGTACACTTCGCTGAACACCGCAAATTGCGGGGCCGACGATACGCTCTGGTAGGTTACGATGTCATGGTCGTTCTTCACCAGAGAGATGACAGCGCCTGAGTCTGTCGCAGGCACAGTTACCGAAGACCTGAATGCTTCCTGAACCACCGCCGTACGGGCAGGGTCGAAGTCATCCAGTGCCTTCATCTCTGCGGCCGGATCCTTCACGAATCGAACCTCCTGCACAAACCAGACATTGCCCAGCGCTCCTGGATTGCGGCTTGGCATGACCTGTCCGGAAGAGTCCTGGGTGATCACATATCTTGTGTTCAGCATGTTCAGCACAGACATGTTCATCGGCTGTTTGGACAGCTGGTTTTCGATCAGATCCTGATAGATACTGAGTTTTGCTGCGTGGTAGCCACCCACGGACTTATGGTGGTAGGAAGTGATGGCATCGTTGAAGGTACTCTGTGTCAGGTTCAGCACACGATAATTCGGATCGGGATCCTGCTTGATGATCTGATCCGCCTGCGTGGGGGCGAAGGCACCTTCACCCTGGGCGACCTTGTTGCGGATGAACAGGAAGAGCAGCAGCCATCCCATACCTACGATGGCCAGCGAACGGACAAGATCTCCGCCAAACTTCCCCTTCCGGTCGGCCACCACTGCATCGATGATGTCCCTGCCCAGTCCGGGATCCTGCGGATTCAACTGAGAGAGTTGCTGCTGCAAGGATCTCTCATAACCCTGCAGGTAGTCGAAACTCATATACATGGCACCAAGCAGCACAAAACATCCCGCCAGGAATATGCCGGTCAACCGAAGTGATTTCCAGGCCTCTTCCTTTTGAGCACCGGAAGCGAACAACCGTTGCAACACCATCACGGACACCATCGGGAACAACAGCTGCGGGATGACCAGGATCATGGCAGGTGCCCTGAATTTGTTGTAGAATGGAAGATATTCGAACATCAGGTTGTTGAAAGTTCCGAAGTTCTTTCCCCATGACATGAAGAGAGAAAATGCGGTCAGCGCCAGGATCCACCATTTATGCGGTGTCCGGAGATGGAACATGCCAAAGATGAAAAGCAGCACAAACAAGGCACCGAGGTACACCGGACCCGCATGCCCGGGTTGGTTGCCCCAGTAGCCTGGAAAATAACTGTAAAGTTGACTCGCCAGCTGCTGGGGGAGTCCTTTCTCCTGCATCGTTTGCACCAGCTTGGATTCTTCCCCAAGTGGATTTGATCCTCCGCCGTACATATCCGGTACCAGCAGTGTGAAGGATTCTGCCACACCATAACTCCCGTAGAGGAACGCATAGGCCGTGTCTAGTCCACCATTGGTTTTGACATTGGACAGGCTGTCGGCACCGATCTTCAGGGAAGCCTGGCCACCCCGGATCGTAGCCTTTGAATAGTCATAGGTCGTGAACAGCATCACTGCATTTGCCAGGATGCCGATCAGGCCGGCACCCAACGCGATCCCGGAAGCCTTCAGGAAGGCAGTTAACTCATGGCTGCGTGCAGCCTGGATCAATCGGCCA
>JAJTFQ010000037.1 GCA_021299955.1 Chitinophagaceae bacterium | reverse complement strand
GCCATCTTCGAGGCCGGTATCTCCCGCCCGGGAGAGATGAGCCGTTTGCAGGAGATCCTGAGGCCGGATATCGGCATCTTCACCAATATTGGTGACGCCCACGATGAGGGCTTTGCCTCCCGGACGCAGAAGGCGGAAGAGAAGTTGCGCTTGTTCAGGGATTGCCGCACACTGATCTATCCATCCGATGATATCTATGTGCGCGCGGCTGTTGCAAACTGGAAGGCCTCAGATCCGTCCGGTGCAGAACGGGTGAGATTCGTGGGTTGGGGTTACGGGGAAGATGCCCAATTTCTTGTGCATTCGATAAACCGGAGTGACCGGATTTCGTGTATACATGCACGTTATGATGGGAGGGAGGTTTGGACGGAGATTCCATTCACCGATCCGGCCTCTACGGATAATATAATGTCGGTGTGGTTGCTGATGCTTGTACTGGGTGTGTCCGACGAGGTCATCCGTACGCGGATGCGGGGGCTACCGGTGCTGGCGATGCGGCTGGAGCTGAAGGATGCGTTGAACCGATGTGTCATCTTGAATGATAGTTACAATGCCGACCTGGGCTCTCTGCGCTCGGGGCTTGAATTCCTGGCGCAGCAACATCGGTATGCGAAGCGTACGGTGATCTTGTCTGACATCCTGCAGAGCGGACGGGCGGGTGCCGCACTGTATGCAGAGGTTGCCTCGCAGTTGGCGGACTATCGGATCGACCGGCTCATCGGCATTGGTCCGCTCATCTCCGCGCAGGCACACCTCTTCACGGGATTGCCGGCATCCGAATTTCATCCTTCCACTGAGGCGTTCCTGGAGGTCCTGCACCCCCAAAGGTTCCGGGAGGAAGCCATCCTGTTGAAAGGAGCCAGAAGTTTCGCCTTCGAACGTATTTCGAGGAGGCTGGAAGAGAAGCGGCATCAGACCCGACTTGAAACCGATCTTTCGGCCATCTCCTACAACCTCTCGCAATTCCGGGAATGTCTGCGTCCCGGAACGCGCATCATGGCGATGGTGAAGGCCTTGTCATACGGGGCCGGCGCTTATGAGATCGCCGGTCTGATGCAGTTCCATCGTGTCGATTGGCTGGCTGTGGCCTATGCCGATGAGGGCGTTGATCTGCGCCGCCAGGGGATACGGCTGCCCATCATGGTCATGAATCCGGAACCCTCGGCCTTTCAGAGCCTGACTGAATATGATCTCCAGCCGGAGATCTTCTCTTTTGACATGCTCGAAGCATTCTCCGCCTTTCTGATCCAGGAAGGGATCAAGGACCACCCTGTGCATGTCAAATTCGATACCGGCATGCACCGGCTCGGCTTCCTTCCCGGGGAAGCGGACGAACTGGCAACACGTATGGCGGCCGGTGGACTGATGCGCGTACAGACCGCCTTCACCCATCTGGTGGCCAGTGAAGATCCGGCATCAGACGACTTTACCCGTGTGCAGACCGAACGCTTTTCGGAGGCATGCCGGCGACTGGAATCCGGTATCGGCTATGGCTTCCTGCGGCATGTAGCCAATACCTCGGCCATCGCCCGCTTTCCCGACCTCCAGTTCGATATGGTCCGGCTCGGCATCGGCCTGTACGGAGTACATACGGGCGGCTTTCCAAACCTGAACCTGAAGGAGGCCTCGACCCTTCGAACCACCGTCGCGCAGATCAAGCATGTGGAGGCGGGACTAACGGTGGGGTATAACCGAAAAGGGCGCGTTGACAGACCCTCTCTCATAGCCACGATCCGGATCGGTTATGCCGATGGCTATCCCCGCTGCCTCAGCAACGGAGTGGGGAGTGTGTTGATCGAAGGGGTCTCCTGTCCCGTCATCGGCAATGTGTGCATGGACATGACCATGATCGATGTCACTGATCATCCGGGTAATGTCAGGCCGGGCACCGAGGTCGTCGTATTCGGTCCGGAACTATCGGTTGCCCGCGTGGCTGCCCTGGCCGGTACCATTCCCTATGAGATCCTCACGGGCATCTCCCCAAGGGTTCAGCGAGTCTATTTCGAGCAGTGACGGGTGGTTAGATGTCCGACCCTTGCCTCAATCTGATTATCTTTGTTCCGATCAATACCAATCAACTTGAAACTGAGGCATATTTTCATCGTCACCTTTCTGATCCTGCTGGCGGATCAGGCCCTCAAGATCTACATAAAGACGCATTATTACATCGGTCAGGAGCATCCGGTCATCGACGGGATCTCGTGGTTTCGTCTGCATTTCATCGAGAACGAGGGCATGGCCTATGGTTGGAAGCTGGGGGGTGAATGGGGTAAAATGGCGTTGACCCTGTTTCGACTGGCGGCCGTGATCGCAGGCACCTGGTACCTGCGTCAGGCAACCCGAAAGGGATATCATGTCGGATTTCTCTTTTGTGCCACGCTGGTTTATGCTGGTGCCATCGGCAATCTGATCGACAGCATTGTTTATGGCCGCATCTTCGAGGGCAGTGATCCATTCTCACAGCATATCTCCCGTTCGGTATTTCAAGAGGGTTTCACCGGAGGTTATGCCGGTTTGCTTCATGGTAAGGTTGTGGACATGTTGTATTTTCCGATCATCACCGATGCGCATTATCCCGACTGGTTTCCACTCTGGGGAGGAGAACCCTTTGAGTTCTTCCGTCCGGTCTTCAATATCGCCGATGCGTCGATATCCACGGGTGTGATCTCCATCCTCGTATTCCAGAACCGATTCTTCAAAGAGCCTTCGTCAGATTTCCACCCCACGGTGGAGACAAAGACGAAAGTCGATGATGATGTACAGGTATCCTGATCTGGTCAAACCATGAGCATGTATAAGATTTCCGGCCTTTCCATCCTCCTCCTTATCTTCCTGGTCGCTTGTGAGAAGGAGACCAGCGTGGAGTCGGGACGTAAGGGACCGGTGATCGGTGCCGACTGCCATCCGAAGCAGATCGTGGCGGTGGATTCAGTCTCGGGCCGGGGATCTTTTTCATTCCTGACGGGTTTTGATGCGACCGGGACGGCCCGATTTGTTGAGGTGTTGGACAGCGTGTCGGGTACGATACTGCTGGATGCGCCCCTGACATGGTCAGGTGATACCCTTCGGATTTCAGATTCTGTGTATTATCTGACAGATGCGAACCGTCGGTTGAAGGAGTTTGTGGCGCGGCAGACAGACAACGGAACGCTCATGACCCTGAAATATGTCTACACTTATGATGCTTCGGGGTTCCTGGTGAAAAAGGAGTTATTTTCCTCTGCGGTACCACTGCCGGTTCCGTTGATTCGGTTCACGTACACCTGGGCTTCGCTGAATCTTGTGGCTGTAGAGGGCTCCGTAGTGATCCCCGGGCTCATTCGAAAGTTGTTCGGCGCCACCCTTGAATATGATCCCGCCGCATCGGCCCGGAATTTCCTGCCGATCCTGCCCGATGCTGCGGAACTCACGCCGGTCATCATGGCTGTCGGCCTGGGCAATCCGTCGAGGAACCTTGTGCGTCGCATAGATGTGAGCACTTATAATGATGCCGGCATGATCGATTCGACCGCCACCAGCCGGTATGGTTCTTACGGATATTCAGCGGACGGATACCTGTTGGAGTGGAAGGTGAGTGGCGATGTGCCTGATGCCTTGCCTTTTCCTCCGGGCAGAAACCTTTTCCATTATCACTGTCGCTGACCCCGGGTCTGCGTTGCCTGACGATCAGTGTCCTGCTTTCGATCTCCGGGTTGTCGTTTCACGCTTTCCGGCTGTACAAATCCACTACGTGGGCCGGTCATAATACTCCCATTTCAGGTTGAATATCACCTTGGCACCCTTTTCCGGGCCTGTACTTTCGTGTCATGTTCGTAAAGACGTTTGGAAGTACGGTGTTTGGGGTGGAAGCCTTGACGATCACGGTGGAAGTGAACTGGGATGCACGTGGCCGGGACTACTTTATTGTAGGACTGCCTGACAGTGCGGTGAAGGAGAGTATCAAGCGGATCGAGAGCGCCATCAGGACGAATGGGTATGAAATGCCCCGTACCAAGATCGTTGTAAACCTGGCGCCTGCCGATGTTCGGAAGAGTGGGACGGCTTTTGACCTGCCGATTGCGATGGGGATTCTGGGAGCTTCGGAGCAGGTAGGCAACTGGGAGCGGCTGCAGGATTACCTCTTGATGGGCGAACTGAGTCTGGAAGGCGAGGTTCGACCCATCAAGGGTGCCCTGCCGATCGCGATACAAGCCCGGCGCGACGGATTCAAGGGGCTGATCGTTCCACAAGCCAATGCGCGTGAAGCGGGGATGGTGAACAACCTGAATGTTTATGGGGTGCGCCATATGCGTCAGGTGATCGAATTCTTTGAAAGCGGAGAAACCTCGCTGCAGCCGGTCGTGGTGGATGTGCGATCGGAGTTCAATGCCGCGCAGCATCATTTTGATACAGATTTTTCAGAGGTCAAGGGTCAGGAGCATATCAAACGTGCCCTGGAGATCGCGGCGGCGGGGGGACACAATGTGATCCTCATCGGACCGCCCGGTGCCGGAAAGACCATGCTGGCAAAGCGGCTGCCCACCATCCTGCCTCCACTTACCCTGCAGGAGGCCCTGGAGACGACCAAGATCCACAGCGTCGCCGGCAAGTTGCCTGAGCATGCGACGATCGTGTCCAGGCGACCATTTCGGTCCCCCCATCATACGATCAGTGATGTTGCCCTCGTCGGCGGGGGTGGAAATCCTCAGCCGGGTGAGATATCTCTCAGCCATCACGGCGTGCTCTTCCTGGACGAACTTCCCGAATTCAAGCGTACGGTGCTCGAAGTCATGCGACAGCCCATGGAAGAGCGGAAGGTCACCATCAGTCGTGCCCGCATCGCCGTTGAATTTCCGGCATCCTTCATGCTGGTGGCCTCCATGAATCCCTGTCCGTGTGGCTATTACAACCATCCGGAAAAAGAGTGTACCTGTCCGCCCGGAGCCGTACAGAAGTATCTCAATAAGGTTTCCGGCCCCCTGCTGGACCGGATCGACCTGCATGTGGAGGTGACACCGGTGGGTTTCACGGAACTGACCACCCTGCGTCCGGGGGAGACCTCCCATACCATCCGAAGCCGGGTGCTGCAGGCGAGGGATATTCAGGCGTCCAGGTTCAGGGAACATCCGGATCTCTTCGCCAATGCCCAGATGGGTGCGCGTTTGTTGCGCGAGATCTGTGTCCTGGATGCTGAGTGCACCGAACTGCTCCGCACGGCGATGGATCGTTTGAATCTCTCGGCCCGTGCCTATGACCGGATCCTCAAGGTGGCACGCACCATTGCCGATCTCGACTCGAGCCCGGCCATCCGCACAGAGCACCTGGCGGAGGCCATACAGTTCAGAAGCCTGGATCGGGAAAGCTGGGGTGGCTGAGGGGTATGCCTGAGCTATGGCGGGTCGGAAGTCTCTGATCCCTTTGATGAACCCTGATATCCGGGAAGGGTTGAAGGATGAATAATCTTTGATCAGATGAAATCCACCAGGCTGAATTTCTTTCCGAGGATGCTTTCAGCACCTGTATCCAGCCATCGTTCGAGAACTGTGGCATACACTTCTCTGAAATCAAGGGTATGGGGGAGATCTCCATCATCCAGTCGGCTGAGATCAGGCAGTGGGTTCAGCAAACCTTGTCTCTTCAGGGCACCACTGATCAGGAACATATTGTTGGCCTTACCATGATCGGTTCCGTTGCTCGCATTTTGCTTCACTCTTCGACCGAATTCGGAGAATGTGAAGAGGAGGAGGTCGTTGAAACGTCCATTGGCCTTCAGGTCATCCGTAAAGGCCTTCACGGCTCCGTTGAGTTCATTGAACAGTCGGCGCTGTTGTGCGTCCTGGTTGACATGGGTGTCAAAACTTCCTAGTGAAATGTAATAGACCTTGGTATCGATCTCGCTGTAGATGAGGGATGCGATGGTCTTGAGTCCCTTTGCCAGTTCGGTATCCGGATAATTTGCTGAAGTGGGGTGCTGCCGGCTCTGACGATAGATATATTCCGCGCTGGAGAGGGTCTGGGCCATGGTCTTGTATAGGTAATCCACGGGAGCTTCCTCATGTGTCTGATGAGCGGCCATCTGGGCTTTCAGCCAGGCATCTCCGCTGGAAGTAAACAGTCTGCGCGGATCCGTCACGGCCAATCCTTTCACCTGTTCCCCTTTCAATGCCAGGCTCAGCGTGTCATCCACTTCGAGGGCCTTTGTTGGACGGGTGCTGCCGGCACATTTCGCGTCGAGGTATCTGCCCAGCCAGCCTGTCTGTAGGATCACATTGCTGTCGCTCGCGCTGTGCCAGATGTCCATACTCCGGAAATGACTCTTGTCGGGGTTCGGGTAGCCGACACCGTTATACACGGCGAGATGTCCTTCCTCATGAAGTGCCCTAAAGGCTGTGAGGGCAGGATGCAGGCCGGCCTCGTCCGTCAACGGCAGCGCGTCTGTCCGGCGAATACCGAGCTGTTGACGTTCGCGATAGTAAATGTCGTTACGAACAGGGATGACCGTATTCAGTCCGTCGTTACCGCCGCTGAGCTGTATGACCACCACCACTTTATTGCCTTGTGGCACGGCAGCCGGGTGTTCGAACGCCTGCAGGAAACGGGGGATCATCATCGAGGCGGTGGCGAGGGAGCCTGAACGTATAAAGGTCTTGCGATTGATCAGCATGTGTCTGTCTTTTGGATGCTTGAATGATCAGCAGAGCTGGTATTCCGGACTCCCCATCAGGCGGATGAAGGCGGAGCGGATAAACGCTTCCCGGGAAGCGTTATCCAGGTGCTTTTCAAGGGTTGGGCCATCCGGTGTATTGGCCGTCTGCCAGAGTATGCGTGCCGTAGCGGTCAGCAGCTCCTCACGTTTGACCCCTGCCATGCCTGTAAAGTGAGGATTCCAATCGATGCGCGTGTCCAGCGGACGCGATGTTCGCCGTTCGTACCTTCTGCTCATCCCCATATCCTGGTCATCGTCATCCTTGGTTCGGATGGCCGGAATTTCGCGACTTGCAACCATCCTCGGGATCTGCATCCGGTACATGAGCGAGGCTCCATCGATCCAGTCCTTCCCGCCGGGCCATCCTGCCACATTGGGTGGATAAAAGAGCACCTGACCGAGAACCCGTTGCATCAAAAGTTGCACATCGGGATTTCCGAACTGCATCGGCAGGATCCGCCTGATGCCCACGATCAACTCCACCGGGGATTTGATGCGGCACCCGATATGCCGGGATTCGTAGAAGAAATCCGAGGAGAAAATATCGTGCATCAGCGCCGAGATGTCGTATCCCGACCTGAAGAATTGTCCGGACAGTTTCTGTACCAGCGGTTCATCGATCTGTTCACTCACAAAGAACCGCCAGATCTTACGGGTAATGAAGGCGGCTGTTTCCGGTTTTTTCAGCAGGATATCGATGACATCGTCTCCTGACAGTCTGCCTTTGACGCCTAGCACGGTTTTATCCCCGTCGTCGTGGAAATTGGCCCTAAACAGGAAGCTCCCGTCTCGGTCAAATTGCCAGCCGGTGAAGGCGCGGGCGGCTTCTTTCACATCCGTTTCGGTATAATGACCGCGTCCGAGGGTGAAGAGTTCCATTACTTCGCGGGCGAAGTTCTCATTCGGGCGCTGTTTTCTGTTCTGCTGATTGTTGAGAAATGCCAGCATGGCAGGGCTTTTGCTGACGGCCCGCAGGAGGGTACCGAAATCACCCAGGGCATGCTCCCGGAGGGTGTTCACGAGGTTTTGAGTGAATAGTGAATTCTGGGTCCTTGCGGCAAAATGCCCATGCCAGAAAAAGGCCATCTTTTCGCGCAACATCTGTTCGCCGGATACCATCCGGTTGATCCAGGCGAGGTTCAATGCCCTGATCTCGTCCCGACCGCGTTTCTGTGCCTCCCTCCGTGCCTGTGCATCCATCATGCCATAGGCTTCAGCGCTGCCGGCGGTGATTTTGAAGGGGACAAATTGGGCCTTACTGTCTGTCTCCAGAGATTTCAGCGTGCGTTTCAGGGATCTTTCCCTCATGTCTTCCCACTGTCCGGCGGCGGGCCCGAATCCAGCCCTCCACAGCAGGTGCTGGTTTTTCGTCTGCAACGATGCACTCATGTGCATAAGATAGTAAAATTGCAGCAAGGTTTAAACTGGAAAGACTATTTCCGGGGTATCAGAGTCTTTCGAGGAGATCGGTCACTTTCTCACGTTTGAGGATGAGGTATCCGATGCGGTCGTTGCTGATGCCATCCCGAAGCTGGTAACTGAAGATGAGCTGGTCGTCCACCACGGAGGTTTCGAAAAACCGGAAGCAGATGTTCGGATAGGGTTTCAGTTCGTCTCCGATCTCGTATAGATGTGTCGACAAGATGAAGAGGGCCCTTCGGATGCGTATGAGTCCGCGGATGACGGTGACGGAGCATTTCATGGCATCCTGGATATTTGTGCCCTTGAACAGCTCGTCGATCAGCACCAGCCAGCGCCGGCCGTCGCTGATCCGCTCCACTGTGTGCCGGATCCGCTGCACTTCGTTGAAGAAGTAGCTTTCGCCGCGGATGATGTCGTCCATTACGTTGATGTTGCTGAGAATCCCTTCAAAGAGGGTCAGCCGCATTGATGCTGCGGGCACGCCCATCCCCAGGTGTGCGAGGAATACCGCAATGCCGACAGATTTTATGAAAGTGCTTTTCCCGGCCATGTTCGCCCCGGTCAGGAACATGAAATTTGTGTCGGGATCCATCCTGACATCGTAGGGAACCGGTTTCGGTATCAGGAGGTGGAATAGCCCGCGGGCATCGATCACCGGGTCTTCGGAGCGGATGAATTCCGGAAAGTGGAGCCCCAGCCGATCATGTGCCACCGCCATGGAGTGCCATGCGTCCAGCCGACCATAGCACTGGATCAACTCCAGTGTCTGCTGGCGGAATTCATGATGAAAAAATCGTGCATAGATGACGGTCTCCCGGACGCCGAACGCCCGGCCGGCGGGTCTGCGGGCCAGCCGCTCCACCATCGTGTGGCGCAGCAGCCTCCGGATGTCTGACAGGATCAGACGAAGTCTGACCGGGACGTCCTCCCGGTCGAGCAATTCCGCCAATTTTCGCATGCCCGTCACCAGGTCTGCCAGATGTCCGATGGAATACCTGGCGAGCGAAAAATCCGGCCCGTTGAAGATCCGGTACAGCCAGGCATTGAACCCATCGGGGGAGGCCGGCAGGGGGTCGAGCTGGTAGTCGAGAAATTTCTCAACGACCAGCAGGGTGCCGTTGGTGATGGATTCGGGCCATGCATCCAGATGCAGCGACAGGTGCCGGAGCATCGATTGGGTGGCTTCTATCTCCTCGAGCCGGTCGTGCGGCGATCTGAAATAGGCATACAAGTGTTCCCTGCCTGCAGAGGTTCGGGTGAAATCGAGCTTGTGGAAAACTGAAGAGGCCTCTTCCGTGTGGAAGATGGACAGATCCCGGAATGTGGTGCTGTCAATCTGCATGGCCCCAATTTACCACAAAGATGCGTCAGCGGTCGAATTGCATACGCTGACCTCGGATATCTTCATGGATGCGCCCCTGTTCGAATACGAGTTGCCCGTTCACAAAGGTATGGGTGACGGAGGCGGGGAATGTTGTGCCTTCCAATGGGCTCCATCCGCATTTGTACAGAATGTTGTCTGTCGTCACGGTGAAGGGGCGATCCAGATCGACGATGACCAGGTCTGCATGGTATCCTTCGCGGATGAACCCGCGCTCACGGATCTGGAAGCAGGTAGCCACATCATGACTCATCTTCTGCACGATGTGCTCCAGCGAGATCCTGCCTTCACGGTGGTAGTGAAGCATCAGCGGAAGACTATGCTGCACCAGGGGCAGTCCCGCGTGGGCATGTTCGTAGTCCTCTGATTTCTCCTCCCGGGTATGCGGTGCGTGATCGGTGGCAATGACATCGATGGTATCGTCCAGCAAGGCCTGCCAGAGGCCGGCGCGGTTTTCCGGTGACTTGATGGCGGGGTTGCATTTGATGCGATTGCCCAGCGTTGCGTAATCATCGGCCGTAAAATGCAGGTGATGTACACACACTTCGCAGGTGATGCGCTTTTCCGCCAGCGGCAGCATGTTCGAAAAGAGCTGGAGTTCGCGCGCGGTGCTGATGTGCAGGATGTGCAGCCGGGTATTGTATCGCTTGGCGATCTGCACCGCCATGAAAGAGGATTCGAAGCAGGCATCCACGTCGCGGATGATCGGATGATCGGAGGGTTCGAGGCGTGATTTTTCGGCTTTGATCCGCGCCAGATTTGTTTTGATGATGCGCTCATCCTCGCAATGGGTGGCAATGAGTACTTCGCTTTCCCGGAACAATCTTTCGAGTGACAGCAGGTTGTCCACCAGCATATTGCCGGTGGAAGATCCCATGAAGACCTTCACGCCGCAGATGTCGCGCCTGTGGTCGTTCACGCGGAGCACTTCGTCGATATTATCGTTGGAGGTGCCCATGAAAAAGGAATAATTCGCTGCGGAAGTTGCTGCGGCAATGGCATATTTATCCTCCAGCAGGTCGAGGGTGAGCGCAGCGGGCTTCGTATTCGGCATCTCCATGAAACTCGTCACTCCGCCTGCGACGGCAGCGCGGGATTCTGTGGCGATGTTGGCCTTGTGGGTGAGCCCGGGTTCCCGGAAATGCACCTGGTCGTCTATCGCACCGGGCAGGAGATGCTTGCCCGTCCCATCGATCACCACGGCACCTGCCGGGGTGGGGGTCCGATCATCGATCCGGGAGATGCGCCCGTTTTCCATCAACACATCACGTACAGAGATCGTACCTTCATTGACGACCGAAATGTTCTTAATCAGGTATTTTTGCATATATCCTCGTTGAAATAAACCGACAAAACAACTGCATGCAAGTTATCAAAAGGCAGACTGCCCTCCTTGTTTTCCTCCTCCCCATTTTTGCATATAGCCAGTCAGCCTACCTTCCTCAGGGCGCCAAGGAAATCCCACTGATCGAGCGGTTGGAGATCCTCTCCGGCGGCGATAGCGCCCTCAGCTTCTCACATATCCGTCCGATGAGCCGGAAATCGATGGTCAGGGCCGTGGAACGATTATCCGGCACAGCTGACGTAGCGGGGCTCTCTGCGGTGGATCGTTACAATATGGAGCGCGTGCGCTTCAACAACCTCGAATGGGTGGATGGCGACAAGTCAGTCTATCGCAGTAAGAAGCCTGTGTGGAATACATTTTTCCGGACACCTGCGAACATGATCGAGGTGGACAGGCCCGATTTTTTTCTCTCCGTCAATCCCATCCTTCAGCTCAATTACATTTACGACGACCAGACTGATGAGATGGCGTTCCTGAACACAAGGGGGGCCGTTGCCCGTGGCGTCGTGGCCCGGAAGTTCTCCTTTCAGACATACCTCACAGAAAATCAGGAGCGGGCTCCGTTGTTCGTCAGGCAGTGGATGGATCGTTATCGTGCCGTACCCGGTGCCGGTTTCAATAAGCCTTTCAAAGTGACTGCCAAGGATTATCTGGATGCCCGCGGCAGCATCGTATTCAATGCGGCCAAGTTCCTGGATGTACAGTTCGGATATGACCGGGCCTTTATGGGGAATGGTTACCGAAGCCTGTTCCTGAGTGATTTCTCCAACAATCACCTCTTTTTGAATCTGAATCTCCGGGTCTGGAAACTGAACTATGCCAGCCGGGTGATGGAGCTTACCTCCCAATATGACCGGGGCATCCGGGGAGATACTGTGTATCCTAAAAAATACATGGCCATCCATCACATCAGCTTCAATGCCCCGCGCTGGCTGACCCTGACCCTGTTCGAGGGCGTGGTCTTTGGGCGGGCCAACCAGTTCGAGTTCGGATATCTGAACCCGGTGATCTTCCTGCGGCCGATGGAGCATCAGGTCGGTAGCAACGACAACGCCTTTATTGGCCTGGAGGGGAAAGCCACGATTGCCCGTCGCTTCCAGCTTTATGGTCAGATCCTGTTCGATGAGTTCAACCTGGGCGAACTAAAGAAGGATGGTTCCTGGGTCAACAAGTGGGCGATCCAGGCGGGACTGAAGCATGTGGACCTGTTCGGGGTGAAGAACCTTGACCTGCAAATAGAGGCCAACATCATCCGTCCGTTCACTTATACCCACAAGGATAGTGTAGCCAACTACACGCACTATAACCAGCCGCTGGCGCATCCCTTGATGGCGAATGTCCGTGAATTTGTGGGCATCCTGCACTACCAGCCGGCCAATAAGTGGCATGCCCGGGCCCGCGTGAACTACTGGCTGGGGGGCACGGACCTCAACGGAGCAAACTGGGGAAACAACATCTTTCTCCCGTACACCACCCGTGCGGCTGATTATGGCAATGTCTTCGGTGCAGCGTCCACCAGCAAGTGGCTGAATGCAAACCTTTGGCTGGCCCATGAATGGAGGGAGAACTTATTTCTGGAATTCAACGCTTATGCCCGTAAGGCACCTCAGGCGGATCTGAATATTTTTGGATCCGTGGGTCTGCGATGGAATATGCATCGCCGCGAATATGACTTCTGATCCCAGCCTTTAACCGGAGGAAGAACCTGCGGGCATCAAAATCCGAGTCCACCTCCTTCGAAATGAAGGGAGAACATCACCATGCGGGAGTTCATCTTGTCGATCACGTTGGAGTAGCGCAGGGATTCGTCGCGCGCATGGACATTCGTCAACCCATAGCTGAACTTGATCTCGGGAGAAAAAATGAAGTATTTGAAGAAGAACTGAAAGCCGATCCCGCCTTCCACGCCCAGGTCGGATTTCTTCACCTTGACGATGTTTTCACTATTACGAGCGCCGGCATTGCTGGCAAGGTCGAAGTCATACTTGCCGCCCGCGAGGGTGTAGACCCTGAAATTCCCGATCCGGTCGCTCTTCAGGCGGACCTGCAGTGGAAAGCTCATCACGATGGATTCCACGCGTTGCTCTGTTGTGCCCGTCAGCCCCTTTTCGGTGTAGTCGAATTTCTTTTCGCTGAAGATCAGATGCAGCGGATATCCACGAATATCGATCCGCTCCGTCACTTGCCAGTTCGCCAGGATCCCCAGGTGCACGCGACCGCTGTTGAGGGATTCGATCGACCGGATGGTATCCCGCTGCAGGAAGGTCGGATGCTGGGTGATGTTGTAGTGCGAGGTGTTGTAGCCGAGGATGATCCCGAAATAATAGGGTTTCTCGTCATGTCCGGACATGTTGATCTCGCGCTGGGCGAAGGCGCCGCCTACTCCCCAGAGGAGCAGGACGACGGCGCTGATCACTTGACGCCGGTATAGATGGAGCAGATGCCCAGGCTGAGACGTTTGCATACGGTTTGCTTGAATCCTGCTTCTTCCAGCACCCGGAGGAAGTCATCCCCTTCCGGGAAGCGCTGTACGGAATCGTTGAGGTATTGATAGGCCGCGCGGTTCCTGGAAAAGATGCCACCCATGCCAGGTGCGATCCGGTTCATGTAGAAGTTGTAAAGGCCGCGCACGCCGGGCAGATGCGGTCGGGAGAATTCTAGTACTACGAGTTTACCGCCGGGCCGGAGTACCCGATGTAACTCAGCGATCCCCCGGGCGAGGTCTGCGAAATTGCGCACACCAAATGCCACCGTGACGGCGTCGAAGCGGTTGGTTTCGAACTCAATGCGTTCGCTGTCGCCCGTTTGGAGCGTAATGATATCACCGAGCCCCTGCCGGTCGATCTTTTGTCTCCCGAACGACAACATCCCCTCTGAAATATCAATGCCAATGATCTTTTTTGGGGCCAGCATCTTAGAGGCCATGATCGCTACGTCTGCCGTACCTGTGGCAACATCCAGCATCTCCCGGGGCTGTAATGCCTTCAGGGTTTTCAGGGCCTTCCGCCGCCAGGCCATGTCGATGCCGGCAGACAGGAACCGGTTCATGAAATCGTAGCGCGGCGCGATGTCGTTGAACATCTCTGCCACCTGTTCTTTCTTGTCCTTTTGTGATCCTTCGTAGGGAACCACCTTGTCGTGCGCAAATCCGGTCATGTTTCACAAAATTAAACCAATGTGTCGATAACGCACCATTCCGTTGAAGGGTGGACAGTTTTTATCCATTTGTTGGCAATTGACGATCTTTGTGGTTGTTGCGTTCACATGGAGTTCAAAAAAGCAGAATATCTTGTCAGCAGCCCCAGCCTTGCACAATGTCCCAAGCCGGACAGGCCCGAGTATGCATTCCTCGGCAGAAGCAATGTGGGCAAGTCATCTCTGATCAACATGATCACGGGCAGGAAGCATCTGGCGAAAACATCCTCCACCCCCGGCAAGACCCAGCTCATCAACCATTTCGAAGTGGTCAGCGGCGATCATCACTGGTACCTGGTGGATCTTCCGGGTTACGGGTTTGCCAAGGTTTCCGCCAGCCAGCGCAAGGGCTGGGAGCGGATGATCAGCGAATACATCCGGGAACGCGAAAGCCTGGGAATCCTCTTCCTGCTGATCGATGCCCGCCATCGACCACAAAAGGTGGACCTCGATTTTGTCGATAAGCTCGGGGAATGGGGCGTACCCTTCTGCCTGGTATTTACCAAGGCCGACAAGGAGACACAGAAGGTCGTTAGCCTGAACGTGAATACATTCCTAAAAGAGATGTCTTCCCGATGGGAGGAACTGCCTCCGCATTTTGTGACCAGCAGTGAGAAGGGCCAGGGACGAGAGAAGATCCTCACTTTCATTGAGCGCATGAATAAGGACTACGCTCGTCATAAAAAGGAAAGCCAGGCATGAGCAGACCTGTTTTCAAGGCTTTGTCCGGCGCTTCGATCCCCAAAAATCGTCATTTCTGGTTTGGCATGATCCTTTTCGCCTGGGTGATCTTCACGGGCGTCATGTTGTTCATGGACTGGCAGGCGTCGACCCGATGGATGGCTTTCCGAAGGATCGTGCAGATGATCATCTTCTCTATCTGGGGTGTCGACCGGTTCGCCAAATACCGCGCGCAGCAGGCGACGCAGGTGGTATCCCGGGAGGGCTGAACATTCCGTAGCTGAATGCAGGTTTCACAGGTCCGCCTTGTCATTCCCCGTCGGTTGTCTTATCTTACGGAAAGAAAATCCAAATCCCATGACCAGGCGAAAGGACTACCTGTTCCTACTGAGCCTTTTGTCAGCCATCGGTTTCGCATCCACCAGCTGGCTCTGGCAGCATTATGCCAACTTGTTCATATCCATTCCTTTTGCCGTGCTCAGTCTGACCGGCTGGATGCTTGGTCGTAAATCGGACGACCATCCTCGCAGATACCACTGGTTGCCCCTGTTGTGGCTGGTCGGTTGCTGCGCCGCTTTTTGGCCCTGGTGATATGCGGTCCATCAACATCCCACCCGCCGCTCCTTTACATCATTTACAGCCCTGCCGCTGAGATCGGATTTATCCTCAATTTGCGCCCTCCAATGATCGATTGAATCCATTGATCGCGAACCGTTCACAATATATTCATCTTACGCATCGTTATGAATGTCATCAGTCCGTCGGTCATACGGCGGTCTGCAAACATCAATCAGCAAAAGAACCCGTGCCATGGAAGAAGAGCCTGAAGGCTCCGTGTGGCAGACAATCCATCCGAATGAAGAAAATCTTAGGCATCTCGGCTTTTTATCACGATTCCGCGGCGGCGCTGACCATCGGCGGAAAGATCATTGCCGCCGCTCAGGAAGAGCGATTCACGCGAGACA
>JAJTFQ010000207.1 GCA_021299955.1 Chitinophagaceae bacterium | reverse complement strand
GCTGGAATGCGATGGTCTCAAAAATGGATGAGGAAGGAGATATGCCCAAAGTCCAGGATGTGCCCCCGTTCGTAGTGGTCAACAACTGAGCACCGGTGGAGATATATCCATTGTTTGCATCATGCATCATCAGGCCAACGAGGTTACCGGTACCCAGCGCGTCGATGTTTCCGCTGATATTTGTCCAGGTAGTACCGCCATTGGTCGTGCGATAAACGATCTTATTCGGGAAGGCGTTACCGATGACAATCACTGTATTGGCATCAAGTGCCTGAATTTCCTGATAGGTCATTGAGGCGTTTCCGGCATGCGGTGCAGGGCTGACATTGGTCCAGGTCGTGCCGCCATCCGTGGTCTTGAATACACCACCACGGTTTCCGGATACATATCCTGTTGTGCGGTTTGCAAAGGCGATCTTTGTCAGATTGGGTGCGGTGGAGCCGACCGGAAAAGTGCCTACACGTTGCCAGGTGGCACCGCGGTTGACTGAGCGGAATATGGCGGAGGTCCTGCTTGCTGCAGCCACGCTGAACGAACTGTAACCCACGGCCCAGATGCTGTCGGCACCGACGCTGGCCACATCGTTCATCTGGAAGTTTGCATCATTGAAGAGGGGATCCATGGTCACTCCCTGGTCGGTCGACACATAGATCGTTCCTGCGTTCGTGGCAAAATAAGCACGGTTGGGCGCAGGGAATGTCATGCCGTTGATGCTGATATTCAGATTGGCGAAATCCTGCCTGCGGCGATCGATCCATGTTTTTCCACCATCGGTTGTTGCAGTGACGGATGCGCCACCGGCAGCCAGGGCCGTATTGCAGTCGGCAAACTCGAGCTTCATATGTGAAGCCGCAATGGGGTCACTTTTATAATTGGACTGCCACTGGCCACCGGCCGTGGAGTCAGCCATCACCCCTTGCGTGCCCATGATCAGGAATTTCCCGGAAGGGCTCATGTCGATGGCCCAAGTCCCGTTGGAACTGTAATTGCGACCCTGGGGCAGCGAGTTTTCCATATTCCAGTTGACACCGCCATCCGTAGAAGTAGCCATCAGGCCGAAGTTGCCGGGCGCCATCAGCTTTCCGTTGGGTGCTTTGATGATATTGTACGGATTGCTGACCAACAGTTTTTGAGGATTCGGGATGGAAGGTGCATTGAGGGGTGGGAATGGAAAATTCAGCACATCATATGCCCCGATATCTTTTCCGCCGGTGGCAGGATTGCTCGTGCTGTCGCGCCGACCGGTCTTGACCCGGATGACAATATTATTGTTGAACGACATGATGAGCACAGTGGAGTCGTTCTCGATATGCATGGCCCTGTATGACTGGGTTTGCACCTGAAGGGAGGGCCACCTGGAACTTACCGTCACCGGAGAGATCGTAATGCCGCCATATCCAAGCCTTTCCTTGGTGGTGGAGTAATCGATCAGACGGCCGCTGGCGATCTTCCACAGCAGCGATGCATGATGTGATCCAGTAGTGGTGTTCGTTCCAGTCGGAATGCCTGTGGTGGAATTCACGTTGGGGATCGGCAGGTAGGTGCTGAGACCAGTTCCCGATACGTAACCGATGCTATCATTGACAAACTTGATGCGCAGGATCTCCTTATCCTTCGCATTTACCGGAACCAGGCTGGATCCTACACGAGAATTGTTGATGTATCCGATACGAGACATCGGACCTACCGGAGCGGCAATGGAATCCCATGTACTTCCTCCGTCACGAGTGACATACACTTTTGGAAGGGAATCTGGTGTATTGTACTGACCACCAATGTATCCGATGGTGGGACTGGTGAACCATACGGTGTTGATATTCCTGCCCTTGGCATAGAGTGGGGTCCTGACAAAACTCCAGTTGACGCCACCATCGGTTGTCTTGGCCATCATGCCCAGATTTCCTACAGCATAAGCGACCTGGTTATTGACAGCATGTACGTCATATATGGTGGGTCGTGTAGTCAGGCCAGCGGAAGTTTGGAAGGTGAAAACACCATAAACCCAGTTCTTACCTCCGTCCAAGGAACGAGCGATTCCGCCCTCTCCTCCTACCGCCAGTAACTGATTGTTATCCACAAAATCCACATCAAAGAACGTGAATCCCATGGGTGTCGGGTTCATGAAGCGCCAGTTTTTGGTATCATACAGAGACTGCTGCGCACTGGCCTGTAAGCAGACCAGCAAGGTCATGGCCAGCATGAAGCGTCGGGGAGCCCTGTAGACTCTTGCATTGAACATGTCGAGCGTGTTTTGTTAAAGAATTCAAAATACTTTCAAAAGTAGCGAATTAGCGCCCAAATTGAATGTGTAACCGGCACATAAACATGTCATATTCAAAAGGGATTTACGCCTTTCAACTTTATGTTTGACCTTAGCATAATGTTTTGGGTAAGGTTCTATTTAGTAGCTCTTCTGGTCAACTTGTCGATGTACGGAGTCATGGCACAGACCTTGTCGAACCGGGGTCGTGAATTCTGGCTGGGTTATGGTTTTAATTATGGTTTTTTGCATGAGCCGCCTGTCAACGGACAAGATATGCAGTTGTATATCAGCGCTATCCAGCAAGCGCAGGTGACCGTTTCCATTTCCAACACGTCATACTCAAGGACTTTTACCATTCCGGCCAATACTGTTGATTTTTCCATAACGCTACCCAAGACAGGTCCGGACGATGCAAGGATCCTCCGGGAAGGCCTGATGAACCGGGCCGTTTGCGTAAAATCGGATGTCCCGGTTGCTGTCTATGCGCATCAGTACAATTCCATGGTTTCTGGCGCCACGATGCTGATACCAAAGGAATCGTTTGGCTATGCTTACTATTCTGTCAACTATGCTCAACATAGGTCAGGGTCCATTCATCCATATGATCCTTCGGCTCAAATGACCAATGGAGATGATTGGTACTCATGGTTTTATGTCGTTGCTTCAGAGGATGGCACCCGGGTTCGCATTACCCCCTCAGATACTACTCAATCAGACTGGCTGCCGGGTCGGAGTTATACCGTCGATCTGCGCAAGGGAGAGATATACAATGTGATGGGGAAATTGCGCGCCAGGTCAGGACCTGCCTGGCAAGCCAGTAAGGACTTGACCGGCAGCCGGATCGTCTCCATTACCGGATCAGATGGCAAATGCCATCCCATAGCGGTTTTTTCCGGTTCCAGTGGCATCAGGCTCTGCCGCGGAGACGGCGGTGAATACATGGGACAGCAGATGTTTCCCTCACGCGCCTGGGGAACGCGGTATCTTACCTATCACATGGTGAACAACACGCAGACGGATGTCAACGAACCGATCCTGAATTTCTACAGGGTTTGCGTGATGGATCCCGCTACCCAGGTGAAGCGGAATGGTGTTCCGATGACGGGACTCATAAATAACTTCTACTACGAATTCTTCAGCTATTCCGGCGATTACATCGAAGCCGATAAGCCGGTATTGGTATCGCAATACACGCCCAACCGCAACCAGTGCGTGAATATGAACAGTATAAGTTATGGCGACCCTGAAATGCCCATCCCACCCTTCCCGGGTTTTCTGTGGCACTGGCAAGGTTCACAGGCGCGGCGGCACCACATTCCGTTACCTGTGACAGCATCTTCAACGCCTATATCTACGGCATCGGCCTTTTTGAGAGTTATGGATTCACGGCCGGGACACAGGTGAACGACTTGAACTCCTACGCCACGATCCGGAATACACAGAAGTTGGATAGCAGCCCGGATACCGTGACCTGTCCCAAGACTCCATTCAGAGGGAGGATACAGGTCGCATACGCGCTGAGCAGCATCAAATGGCGTCTCAGTGAGGTGCCGGGACTCTCACCTTCCAGGGATACACTCATCAACAACCCCGTGCCATCAGGGATATCAAAAGTATTCGGCAGAAACTACTATGCGTATGACCTCGACATCGACCTGAGTATTGATGCTCCGGGTGTCTATGATATTCCATACACCTACACTTCTCCGGACATCGATCAGTGTGACTTTTCTGAAACCGGTATGATCCGGGTGGTCGTCAGACAGGGACCCAGGGCCAATTTTGATACTTCAAAGGTGTTTTGTCTCCGGGATTCAGTTCAATTGATCGCAGATCTTCAGTCCAATGGATTCAATCTGATCAGATATCGATGGGATTTTTCCGACGGGACATTCCAGACCTCAAAGGATGCGAAGAAGAGGTTTCCGTCATCCGGTCTGCAGCCTGTCAGGCTCAGAGTGTATGCTGATAATGGATGCGCTGCGGATACCACCAAACATGTCAAAATCACGGAGACGGTCAGAACGGATTTCTCCTTTTCAGGCAAACCATGTCGAGATAGCAGCTGGCTTTTCAGATCTTCCATAGGCACTTCAAACACCGGTGGCGTTTGGTATTGGAGTATCGAACCCGGAAAAACGGACAGTTCCCGGACCGATTCAACCTTTCGGTACACGTGGCCTTCCGCAACGCAAAATGTTCCGGTACGCCATTGGCTGGTCGGACCTACGGGCTGTCTGAGTGACACCTCCGTTATGACCATTCCGGTGATCCATTCGACACCTGTCGCACCTACGATCAGGGTGAGGGCAGACACCCTCTGCCCGGGTAGTATGGTCATGTTTGACGCCGTGGCAGGCTATGTGCCTTCCATGTGGGAATGGGACTTGGGTGATGGTATCAGCAACAGATCAGCCGCACCTGTAGGTCGGATATTCCCCAGGGATGGCAGTCATCCTGTCAGTCTCCGTGTTTGGAGTCCCGAAGGATGCGGAGCTCCGGCGGCCACCACATCCGTTATCATATCTCCGCTACCGGTAGCAGATGCCGGTCCGGACAGGTATATCCTGCTTGGGGCCTCGGCTCCGCTGGCTTCACCCATGTCTCCTGCCAATGGGTTCAGGTATCTCTGGCAGCCTGCAACAGGGCTGAACGATCCGACCCTTCGGAACCCGGTCTGCACCCCGGTTGCAGATACCCGTTATGTGATGACGATCTGGGACAGGCAGACACCAGGGTGGAAGTCTATTCTACCACCGGTCAACCCATCTGGAAATCGGTCGGATATTCCAAACCATGGGACGGAACCAGCCAGGGAAGACCGCTACCCTCCGGAACGTACTACTTTGTTGTCGATCCAGGTAATGGTGATGCGAAAATCGCAGGATATGTAACGATCCTTCGATGATCACGGCATCTTATCCGGCATCCGGTTGATGACGAATAATGAAGGCAATCAGTTCATCGAGACTGATATTCGCCCTGTTACAAGCGTCATTTATATCCTCTCTTGAAACATTGGCAGCAAAAGCCTTGTCTTTCAGTCTTTTACGAACACCTTTTATTTCCATCCCCGCATATCCTTCGGGCCTCATGAGGGAATATGCATGGATCAGTCCGCTCAACTCATCGAAGGCGTAGAGCATTTTATCCATCCTGGATTCCGGTTGTACGCCGAAATGTACCGGACCATGCGAGGCGATGGCCCGAATGATCTCGGGATCGATGTGCCGGCGTTCCAGTTCCTCAATAATGCGTCGGCAATGCTGGTCGGGCCATTGGTCCCAGTCGGCATCATGTAAAAGCCCTGCGAGCTCCCATCGCCATGCATCCCCTTCGTCGAGTCCCTCCCTCTCCTGCGCCCATCTTTTCATCAGGATGGCTGTCTGACGCATATGAAG
>JAJTFQ010000206.1:5086-13899 GCA_021299955.1 Chitinophagaceae bacterium | reverse complement strand
ATTTATTCATATTTATTTATATTTATTTCCGACTGTCAAAAATACCTATCTCGGAGAGTGCCGGACAGGCAGGAGAAGATACGATCCGGATGCGTAATTTATCCGTAGTCGCCGGGTGATCGAACCTCACCAGCCGACAAGCGCCAATGCTGGTGGCCGTACCTGCGGTTACCCATTCGTTGCCGGTGTGCACATCGATGGCGATGGAGTCGATACGCTGTCCGAGGCGGATATCCTCACGAAGCCGGATCAGATCAAAAGTTCTCGGGCCATCCCAGGAGAGTTCAACCGTCGCCTGTGTGACGGCATCATCCGTAGCCCAGTAGCTGTATCTGTCGCCATCTGTCAGTTTGGATGCGCCGAAGGCGCGCCCATTATTTCCCCGGGTATTCGTAACCGCTAGTTTCGCTCCGGGGGCCTGGTCATGGGAGAAAATCCTGGCCAGCCGGTCTCCGAAGGCGGCGAGTGACCGAACATCCGCCTCGTGCAGCAGTCCGCGTTTATCGGGTGCGATGCCCAGGTCCAGCGCTCCGCCCCTGCCGACACTTTTCAGGTAGAGATCAAAGAGCCGATCAGGGGACTTGACGGTATTATCTTCTTCCGGGTGATAGAACCATCCTTTTCGGAGCGGCACATCACATTCTGCGGGGATCCATTGTGCGCCGTTCCGCGTGCCCATGGGATTGAATTCGTCGCGCACTTCTCCGGGGCCGGCCTTGGTCTTACCCGGCAGCGGCTGCGGTGTGTAGGTCGACCAGGATGTAGGGGCTGCCTCTCCCCTTTCGTTACCGACCCAGCGGACGTCCCATCCGATGTCACTGAAGATCGCGGCACCCGGCTGGAGGCTCCGCGTCATGGCCCAGGTGGTATCCCATCCGTAATAGACGGAGCGATCGATCTTCCTGCTCGTGCGTGCCCCGCCATAGTAACCGTCGCCGCCGTTGGCACCATCGTGCCATGACATGAACAGGGGACCATAGTTCGTGTACAGTTCCCGCAGTTGTTCGCGGTAGATGCGTACGTATTCGGGCGTTCCATAAACGGGGCTGTTTCTATCCCAGGGCGAACAGTACACCCCGAAGGAGAGACCACCCGCACGGCAGGCATCTGCAAATTCCTTTACCATATCACCCTTACCATCTCTGAAAGGACTCCTGGAGATATTGTACGTGGTGGTTTTTGTGGGCCAGAGTGCAAAGCCGTCGTGGTGCTTGGCCACCAGGATCAGGCCCTTGAAACCGCCGGCCCGGACGGCACTTACGATCTGACGGGCGTCAAACTGAGTCGGGTTGAAGATGGAAGGGTCGGCATCCCCATAGCCCCATTCTTTGTTTTCGAACGTCGTGGGGGTGAAATGTACGAGCACGTACATCTCTTTTTCATGCCATTGCAGTTGCCGTTCGGAAGGCAGGACACCGTAGGGTTTAGGAGGGGTTACCTGCGCCTTCACGGATACCGATGCTGCGAGCAGGGCGAGGATGGATAGTCTGATGTTCATATCTGTCTGGATTGATTGACGATGTTGACCAGGGTTCCGATGCCCTCGATGGTGATGCTGACCTCATCTCCGACCTGCAGGGTGAAGTCATCCGGAGGTACGATGCCGGTACCGGTCATCAGAAAACATCCATGCGGAAAGGTGAGGGCCCGCAGGAGCCAGTCTGCCAGTTCCCGGGGTTGACGCTTCATGCGCTCCAGCGTGATGGTATCTTCGAAAACACAGGCCCCATCGCGCAGGATGGTCAGGCTCACAGCGCTGCCCATGGAGAGTGGCTGTTCCGGAACGCAGAGGCATGGACCGAGTGCCGCACTCCGGTCATAGGTTTTCGCCTGGGGCAGATATAACGGATTTTCTCCTTCGATGCTGCGGGAGCTCATATCGTTTCCGATCGTGTAACCCTCAATGGTACCTGCACTGGTGATGAATAGCGTGAGTTCAGGCTCGGGCACGTTCCAGGAAGAGTCGCTGCGAATGAGGACGGTGTCCAGGTGGCCTGCGATCCGATGAGCCGCGGCCTTGAAGAACAATTCTGGCCGGTCGGCATCGTACACCCGGTCGTAAAAGTCGCCGCCTCCGGCGGATTTGGATTCTGCCACCCGGGCTTCGCGGCTTCTCAGGTAAGTGACGCCGGATGCCCAGAGTTCCTGGTGCTGCACCGGAGGGTCGAAGGGGCCTGATGCATCGAATTCGGATACGCGTTCAAAACCGCTGCAATCCTCCCGGAGGCGACGGTGCAATTCCGCTCGATTGATCAGCAGATCCCAGTCGGAGTTGGTCCTAAACACACGGCCTTCATCCACGATGTATGCCGTAGCGCCCTGTTTGTAGATTTTCATGGGGTCAATTTATGCAAAAAATCACCCCGTCGGTCGCCGCTGACCAGATATAAACTACCCTGGCGGGTATGGGCAAAAAAAAACCGAAAGATGCGATCCAATGCATCCTTCGGCTTTTGATGTTATGTCGGTTCCCTGTCCTCTACGGTCATGAGCGGTATCTTTCTCCAGATCTCTGCTTGCGCCGACGTACGCGGGATGAAGGATCCTTTTCATCCCGTGGTATCGGAAGGGTGGCGCCCTGATCAGCGGACCCACCACCGCGCGCAGTACCGGTAATCGGAGAAAAGATCCGGTGACGGATGCGCCCTGAATGGCGCCTTCGTTCACCGGGTCCGTCCGAACCGGCCGTATCTCATTCGGGCCGACCATCTCCGTAGGATGGACGGGGCCGCATGCGATTTGGCCGGGGGTTCATCGGGAACCCTGTCGCTTCGGGCGTTTCGCCTACCGTATGACGAAATGCGGCCTTTGCAACGGGGCTTCCGAAGTCCGGAAATCATGCCCGTTTTACAACGCTGTCGTCCTTTCCCGTCAAAGGTTTACTGGTGGCATCCCTGACGGCAACGGGCCACATCGGGGATAACCACCAGAAGGTGGTGTCTTCGGTATCAGACGACATTCAACTTACAAAGAACAGGTACTAACAAGAGGGGAAATGTTGGGAACATATGTTCCCGCTGCGATCCCGGACTCCCGGGGATGTAGATGGCTCAGTCCGGTGGGCCTGTCCCGAATTTGAGCGGTCCGGCCCCTGACAGGAATGACTCGAAGATGTCGGGCGCTGCGGCAGGCGTGCTTCGTATGGATGTCCCCGGCGCAGTTTGATGCTTGACCCGGACGTACAACCACACGTAGGCGGGCCACCAGTATATCGGCGCCAGCAGCATGATGATCGAGGCAGTGATAAAATAAAATATTGCTTCCATACCTGTACGGGATTAGGTTCAGGATTCCCCGGGGGGTGATTGTGCACATGGCACGGTAGGGTACGGAAGTGTGGGGAGGAAGCACTCGCCTCAAATGGGCGGATGACAAATATACGATTTCAGATGAAAACCAAGTAAAAAAGAATTTTTTTTTCACAATTAGTCCACGGGGACGGATTTGCACAAAAACGGCCCAAAAAATAGACCCTAATTATTCATTATCAATGTATTACAGCTCCATACTCAAGTCGTTTTTCTGCGTGCACACCATCCCGGGCTCAACTTGCCCTGGCCGTTTCCTGTTCCTGCAGGTTCCTGAAGTCCACGGCCACGAGTTTGCTGACGCCGGCCTCCTGCATGGTGACACCATAAATGATATCGACGGTTGACATGGTCGTTTTGTTGTGGGTGACGATGATGAACTGCGATTCCTTGCTGAACTGGCGGATCATCTTGGTGAACTTACCGAGGGCGGTGGCAGTGAGCGTTTTCTCTCCGCCGCTGAGCTGCGTGATGGAAGTGGGCCGCTTACCCTTGGGTTTGGCGACGATATCGCTGCCGGTCTCCGCGAGGTTTTCTGGATGCTCAAGGACCATATCAGCGGTATCCTCTTCGGTAAAGAGGGCCTTGAAGACCTTTTGGAAGTTTTCGCGGACCTGATTGAAGGTGTCCAGGAATTTCTGATTGGCGGTGGCTTCGACTTCCTGGATCGTCTGCATGAGGGTATCCTTGGCGGATATCAGGTCATTCTTCTGTTCGACGATGAAATCGTATCGTTTTTTCATCTCGGTGAATGCCTCAATGGCCGTGGGGTTGACTTCTCCCATATTCTCCAGCCGCTTTTTCATGCGTTCGCAGGCGGCCTGGAGGTCTTCCACAGCATCCTGGGTGGTGCGGGGTTCATCCATGATCTGTTCGAGCTGCACTTTGAATTCGACGCTGAGGCGTTCCTTGATGCCGGCGAGTTGGAGCCTGAGTTCATTGACGCGATCCTTGATCAGGTTCAGTACTTCATCTACTTGTTCCTTTTCGCGGATCTTCGTCCGAAGTTCGCTTTCCTTGGTGGATAGTGCATTCCGAAGGTTGTAATAGGCCTGGTCTACATCGTTCAGTTGCCGTTCCTCCTCCTCTTTGCGGGTGAACAATTCCAGAAGCGCAGCTTCGACCTGACTTAAGGTTTCCGCCGTGGTCTGCATTTGGGTAGCGGCGTCTTCGAGCTGACGTTGACTGTTGTCCATCTGCATCCGCAGATCGGTCACCTGTTTCATCTTGAACTCCAGTTCCTGGCGGAGTGCATTCAGGCGGGCCTGTTGCCGGGTAAACTGCAGATTGAGTTCATTATATGTAGCATTCGCGAAAGTATATTCCTGTTCGGCATTGGCGTATTCCTCCTCAACAGAACGCAGGCGATCCTGCAGCATGTCAAGCTGTTCGTTGAAGGATTCCAGCGAAGCGCGCGCACCGGAGATACTGTCCTGGCTGTCGGCCAGTTGATTTTCCAGGTCCGAGACCCGCTGCTCGGCCATGGAAGCCGACTGCTGAAGGGTTTCGATCTTGTTTTGCAGGGCAAACAGCTTGTTGGTATGATCGCTGATCTGTTCCTGTGTCTGTCGGATCTCGCGATCTTTCAGCTGTTGATTGAATCCGATCACTGCATCGTGTCGCTGCTGGATCTCCGCTTTGAGGTCGCTGACGGTCTTTTCCTGTGCCTGGATCTGCTCAACGAGCTTCTCGAGGTTCTTCGCCCGACCGATCTTCTTTCCTTCAAACAATCCGACGCTGCCGCCGGAAAGCGCATAACGACCTTTAACAAATCGACCGGTTTTCTCCAGCACTACCCATCCGGCGATCTCCCCTTCCAGGGCTGCTTCGGTTTCGGCAATGACCACGCCACCCAACAGATGATGGACAAGGTGCTGATATACCGGATCAAACTCCACGACATCCAGGGCCGCTATGCATCCGGCGGGTTTTTGCGACTGGGCACCGGAAGCGGATACGTTGGTAAGATGATCCAGCAGGAAGAAGTTGGCCTTGCCCTTTTTATGGGCGTCGAGCAGGTGAACCGCCTGCATACCTTCGGCGAGGTTATTGACGACGTAGTAGTTCAGGTAAGGCTCCAGGACGTTTTCGAGCGCAGCTCTGTACTCCTCTTTTACGTAAATAATATCTGAAAGAATGGGCGCCGTATGGTTCCATCCCGGATTCCGGTGTAGGAACTTGATGCTTTCGGGGTAACCTTCCATCGAATCGATCAGACTCTTCAGCAGGTTATGTTCGTTCATTTTGGCATCGAGCACCCTGTTTTCCTGTGCGAGTTTTGCACGGAGTTGCTCCAGTACGGCCTGCGTATCGAATATCTGTTGCTTGGCCGTATCATGCTGCTCCTGCAACTGACGCAGGTGATCCCGGCGTTCTTCGAGTTCAGCTTCCTTGTCTTCCCGCTCACGTTCCAGGTCAGATTGCTGAAGCCGACGCTGATCCTGTTCGTTCATCAACTGCTGGATCGCCCGCTGAATATTTTGAATGGAGGCGTCTCCGACGGCCACCTGCTTTTCTGATTCGAACTGCTGGCGTTGCAGGGCCAGGTTATCCCTGCGGATGATATCTATCGAGGCACGCTGCGCATCGAACAGACGCCGCTTCTCTTCCACCTCCGCCTTGCTATCCTCCACCCTGGTACTGAAATCGGCGGATTTTTCCTCCTCTTCCTGCAACTGCTGTTCCGTGAACGCGATACTCTCTTCGATGCCATTTAACTGAACGGCGGCCTTGGACAGAAAATCCTGCAAAGAACGCTCCCGTTCTCCGAGGTACTGGAGGCGCTGAGCTGCCAGGTTCTTTTCACTCTCGCGGTTGCGGATATCACCTACCAGTCCGTTGAATTCCTGTTGCAGGGATTGCAGGAAACGCTCCTGCTGGATCAAGGTCAACTTCTCCTGCTCAAGGGCCGCCTCCTCGGTGGTGATGACTGTTTCCAGTCGCAGCTTCCGGTCTGATTCAGTGGTCTGCTGCTCGGTAAGCTCCTTGTATGTGTCATTGAATCCCTCGAGTGCCGCTTTAGCATACTCGACGCTGGTGGTGCGATATTCCTTTTTGACCTCATAATACCGTTCTGCCTTCCGGGCCTGGCTCTCGAGTGACTTCAGCTGGTTGTTGATCTCGTAGATCAGGTCCTCGATCCTCGCCAGGTCCTGCTCCGTGGCATCCAGCTTCAGGCGGGCCTCCTTTTTTCGGGTCTTGTAGATGGAGATGCCAGCCGCCTGTTCGAGCATCTTCCGCCGCGAATTGTCCTTGTCCTTGATGATGTCATCCACCATCCCGAGTTCAATGATCGCATAGCTGTCGGTGCTCACCCCCGTGTCCATGAACAGGTTGTGGATGTCCTTGAGTCTGCATTGCACGTCATTGAGCCGGTACTCGCTCTCCCCGCTTTTGTAGAACTTGCGGGTAACGGTGACCGTGTTGAATTCCGTCGGCAGGAGGTTGCGGGTATTCTCGAAGGTGAGGCTCACTTCCGCCAGTCCGCTTGCGCTGCGCGACCTCGAACCATTGAAGACCAGGCTCTCCAGGTTCTCACTCCGCAGGTTGCTGATCTTATGTTCGCCAATGACCCAGCGGATCGAATCGACGATATTGCTCTTACCACAGCCGTTCGGGCCGATGATGCCGGTGATGCCCTCATCGAAATTGATGACGGTCTTGTCGGCGAAACTCTTGAAGCCCTTGATTTCCAAACTCTTTAATCGCACGTTTCAACAGGTTTTTGGATGATCCCGAAGTTCGTCGGGGCGTCGAAAATAAGCCGCGGCGGCGAAGAATGCCCTCCCGTTATTCACGACTTATACACAGACTCATATATCATTGATTATTAATTAATTAAAGGGACATAATTAAAGCCGTTCACATTCATTTCCGAGCGTCGGGAGAGAGATCTCACTGTTCGCACCCGTACCCGGAGGAACGGCCTGCATCCGGTTTGTCAACAACATGCCAGAAAAAAGCCATGCGGGCAATTCGGAAATCAGCATTAACTTGTAATATCCGATGGGATGAATGGAACATTCATTATTCAGCCGTAATGAATCTAAAATATTGTAAATCAGTTTTTTATAGGATTCATATCAATCAATTATTTAATTAATCATCATAGAAAGTTGCGGGCTCGCGCAGTCTGGAGAAGGCGCGGAATTTTGCCGAAAAGAACGGGTTCAGTCGCGCCTACGGCAGTTACGAAGAACTGGTGAAAGATCCGGATGTTGACGTGATCTACATAGCCAGTCCGCATGCGGAGCATCATGCGCATACCCTGCTCTGCCTCGAACATGGCAAACCGGTACTTTGCGAGAAGGCCTTTGCGATCAATCTGGCCCAGGCGCGGGAGATGGTCGATCGTGCGCGTTCGGCCGGCGTCTTTCTGATGGAGGCGTTGTGGACCCGTTTTCTGCCGCATTACCAGGAAACGATGCGGATGGTGGAGTCAGGCAGGCTGGGCAAGGTGGGCAGCGTGCTGGCGAACTTCGGCTTCATACCGGAGGCGCCGGTGCCGGACAGGCTCTTCAACCCTGCGCTGGGGGGAGGCACCCTGCTGGACATCGGCATCTATAATGTGTTCATGGCCGTTTCGGTGCTGGGCCGGCCGGATGAGGTGTTTGCAAAGATGACCCCCGCACCTACCGGTATCGACCAGCAGTGCGCCGTGACCTTCAGCTATCGGGATGGGGCCATTGCTCAGTTGTTTTCCAGTTTTGAAGCCAATCTGCCGATCGAAGCAGAGATCAGCGGTCCGCAGGGCCGGATTCGCCTCACGACCCGCTTCTATGAACCAACCGCCCGCATCGAATGGTATCCGGGCCGGGTTGATACGCGCACGGAGATCCCGGTGGAACGACAGGCCGGTTGGGGATACCATCACCAGGCCAGGCATGTGCATGAGTGCCTGCGTCTGGGATTGACAGAAAGTCCCGTCATGCGCCATGAAGACACCCTGCTGCTGATGGAAACCATGGATAGGATCCGGCAATCTGCAGGGATCTCCTACCCTGCCGACCAGCAGGCAGTGTGAGTTAAATGTCATGGATGCCTCCCATTACATACTGCCGTTGATCCCTCTGCATTCCTTTGCGTCCTCGCGGTAAAGGCTTTACCGCGAGGACGCAAAGGACGGAATCCTATCTTTATATAAAACGCTAATATGTTGCCCCGGGTAAAGATTTGCTGCATTGGTTCGCTGGAAGAAGCGAAGATCGCCATCTCTGCAGGGGCTGCTGCACTGGGACTCGTGGGACATATGCCCAGCGGGCCGGGCATCATCTCAGATGATCTGATCAGAGACATCGCCATTAAAATCCCACCCGGTGTCACCTCCTTCCTGCTGACCAGCGAAACCGACCCTGAGGGGATCATCCGCCATCACGAGAAAACCCGAACCCATACCATACAGCTGGTGGATGATATCCCGGACGAAGCTTATGCCGCGCTGAGGGCGGCCATGCCAACGGTCAGGCTGGTGCAGGTAATACATGTCAGGGATATGGACTCTTTGGA
>JAJTFQ010000206.1:0-5079 GCA_021299955.1 Chitinophagaceae bacterium | reverse complement strand
GGCAGGGTGCATAACTGGGATGTCAGCGCAAGGATCGTTGAAGAATCGAGGCTCCCGGTTTTTCTTGCCGGAGGCTTACATGCCGGAAATATTCGCCAGGCGATCGACCGCGTCCGCCCGTTTGGCGTCGATCTTTGCAGCGGCGTACGAACCAACGGGCAGCTCGACCCTCGGAAACTGGATGATTTTTTTTATTGCATTAAAGACTGATCTATAGTATTTTGAATCATGTCATCTCTGATCATACTCGAAAATATACGGATCCGGCCCATTGTGCCTGAAGACAATGCCGCCATCGCCCGGATCATCCGGGCGACCCTGACAGAGTTTGGTGCCAATCATCCCGGCACGGTCTTCACAGACCCGACGACAGACGATCTGTACACCTTGTTCCGGGCGCCGGGTTCTTTCTACCATGTGGCAGTTCAGGAGGGTGAGCTGCTGGGTGGTGCGGGTATCTTCCCCAGTGCGGGCCTGCCGGCAGGCACCTGCGAACTGGTGAAGATGTATCTGGTACCGGGCGCACGCTCCATTGGACTGGGGAGGCGTATGATCGCAGACGGATTGGACAAAGCGAGGTCAATGGGCTACCGGCATGTGTACATTGAAACCATGCCCGAACTGCAGCGGGCGGTGGAGGTATATCGGCGGTTCGGTTTCCGCGATCTGCCGGGACCACTCGGCAATACCGGTCATTTTGGCTGCAGTGTATGGATGATGCTGGATCTTTGATCTGACAGATAGAGAAGTCCAGGGGGATCTGGTCACCCATCCATCTTTTCGACTTCGTGGACCGGGCTGAAGAGAAAGATGCGACCGGAGGGTTCCTCCGTGCATCGGATGCGTTTTCGCTGCACATCGCCCCGCCGGAAAATGCGCCCGCCCGTAATGCGGAACCGGGTACCGGGGGCCAGTTCCTCGACCAGGCAGCGGCCCGGGCGAACGGGGTCGTAGTTCCGGAGGACGCGCATCAGGGCAACGTCTGCACAGGAGCTGGCCGCAGGATTATCGAGGCTGGCGGCAAGTGCCGTCCTGATCGGTGCCGGGAATATATCTGCCGAAAGAAAGCGGGCCAGGATGGCCCCGAACATGGATTTCCATTCCCGCCCATGGGCCGCTACTTTGTTTCCATGCTGCTGGAAGGTGAACAGGTGGGCGAGTTCGTGGAGCAGGGTGATCAGGAAAGCATATCTGTTGAGGTCGCCATTCACAGAGATCCGGTGGTTCCTGCCGTGGTGAGCGGGACGATAGTCGCCCAGCACAGTAGCCCGGGACCGGGTGATCGTCAGGTGGACATGATGGTCGAGCAGATACCTTTCTACCATCGGGAAGGAGCCTTCCGGAAGGTATGCTGCCAACGCCTGCAAGGGGGATTCCTGCTTAGCCATTCTTTCGCTTCCGGAAGACGCGCATCAGGGCCTGCATCTCCAGAAAGGTGTAGACGAGATACAGGAACATGCACGTAAAGAGTGACATTTTATTGATCGCGCTCCGATACATGAAGGCGTAGGCGAACACGATGCCCGCCACCAGCAGGAGCTTGATGATGAAAGAACCATACACGGAACGCAGGAAACCGAAGGAGTCGGTGGCGCGCATGCCCCGGGAGAGCATGGAAAAAGAGAAGGCGGTAATGGTGCAGATCAGGAGGTTTCCGAGCAGGAGGACATTGATATCATATCCGATCTTCTCCAGCGTCTGCCTGAATATCACGGCCACAGCGTTCACGGCCACCAGCAGCATAAAAAGCGGGGCCAGGGATTTCTTTAGGATCATTCAGATTATTTTGAAGTGTCGCGGACGGCCTTTAGGACCAACCCGACAATACATATCATTGGCAACAACCAAACGAGCAGGGGCCAGTCTCCCGGTATCATCCGATCGAGTTTCAGGCCTGCCCATACGGAGGTACCCAGGATGGCGAGGTATTTGGCCGCCAATCCTGTGTATTCCAATAAAAGCCTGGCGCCCCTGGCGTTGCCTGACCCCGGGTCAATGCGACGCTTACTGGGCGATGGCATGCCTTTTGTCATCCGGTGTCATTTCGACCACATAGGCATCCTTGCCCATGTGACAATGACCATTGAAGGTGACCTGGGGTTCGATCTGCAGCTTTCCGGCGTGGATATCTCCTTCCACGACGGCTTCGCCGCGCAGGGTAAGGTGTTCCTTGACCATCAATCTGCCGTTGACCTTGCCCTGGATGTCGGCCTGGTTGCAGTTGATGTCACCCATTACGACCCCTGATCCTCCGAGTACGAGTTTGGCAGAACCCTTCATGTCGCACATCGCCCGTAGATGTGATGTCGCCGGTGATGGTCGTGCCGTTACCAATCAGTGTGCTGCCCCCTGTAGTATTTGTTTCTGTATGCGTTCCTTTCCTGAACATGCTATAAATATAATAGGGTTTGGATGATTTTGCATGATCAATCCTCGATTTTTTCAGGATCGGGGAAATCCAGCAGCATGGTATCGCGTTTTTGGGGGGTGCCGCCCGTCAAAACGACCCTCAGGCTCTCGATGTAGGCATCTTTATCCTGAATGCTGGCCTCGATGGAATCTGCCCTGATCTTCAATGCCATAAGCTTTTGCCGGTCGTTGCGATTCCCGAAACCGGGGATGTAATATTTTAGCGGTGTGAAAACGATCAGTGCCACGGTCAGACCTACCAATACGACGAAGGTGGAGCAGAAGGCGATGTACACGCTGAGGCGTGTGAGCTTGAACGTGACCACCTCCTCATAGGTATCGTCGTTCATCACCACCAATCGGTAGCGGTTGCGCAGTCTCTGGAGTGTGGTTGACTTCTGATTCATTTACGTCCTGCATGCGGTCAGCGGTGATGAGTCGGGGGCCTTTTCAGTGCCCGTTTCCTTTCACGGCGTTAAAATAATAAACTGTGAATTCAGTTCATAAAGTTACATGCAAGTTTTCGCTAATTTTAAAAAAAATCGGGAAGACCTTTCGAATACTGACGATGCCAATACCCTGCGAAAAAAAACGGATGAGGTTGATGGTGTGTTTCATGGCCCTGATGCTCAGCGGGATATGCCTGATGGCACAGCCCGGTGCCAGGGTAGATCTGCCCAAGCCGGAAAAATTCCAGAATCGGGTGCTAAAATCTGAAAAGACCGGGGAGGGCCGCATCCCTCCCGTCAAGAAGATCCAGCAGAACATCGTCACGAAATACAATTTCCACTTCAATGCGGAGAACGAACTGAACGACGCGATCCTGGCGGTAAGGCAGTCCCATAAGGACGACTACACCCGGCTCCTCTCCTTCCACGACCACTCTCCGGCTGAGGCATCTGGCCAACAGGCAGAACTCGACTCAGTGATCCTCAAATGCAACAACGGCATTCTGCTGCACGACCTCCGGAACGACTGGGTCGACGATCTGTACCTGCTCATGGGCAAGGCCTATTATCTCCGCAACGAGCTGGATTCTGCCCTTTTCTCCTTCCAGTACATCAATTACGCTTTCCAGCCGCGCACGAAGGCGGAATACGGCTATGAGAAGACGATCGGCAGCCGGATCGACGGCACTGGCGATGCCGTGTCGATCGCCTCGCCCGAGCGGAAGGGAATGCTGCCGAGGTTGCTCTTGCATACGCCGGTGCGCAACGATGCCATCCTCTGGCTTTTGCGCACGCTGATCGAGCAGGAGCGGATGAACGAGGCGGGGGGATTGATCGAACTCCTGCGGGCCGATCGTTCACTCCCTGCCCGTCTGCAGGATGGGTTGTCGGAAATGCGTGCCTATTGGTTCTACCGGTCCAATCAATACGACAGTGCCGCCTATTATCTTGAGCGGGCGCTCGACCTGGCACCCACCCCCCGGGAGCGGGCAAGGGCCGAGTTCCTCGCCGCCCAGCTCTATGCACTTTCGGGCAATGCCACATCGGCGGGCCGGATGTATGAAAAGGTGGTCACCCACACGACCGACCCGATCATGGAGGCGTACGCACGCATCAACGGCATGAACCTGCTGGCGGCTTCTGATGATGCTGAACTCATCGCCCGCAATCTCTCGGAGCTCCTGAAGATGGCGAAGAAATCGCGCTACGAGGAATACCGCCATATCATTTATTATGCGGCCGCCAAACTCGAAATGAAGCGCCAGGGTTTTCCTGCCGCGATGGAGCACCTGCGCAGCAGCATTGCCGCCAATGGTTCCGACCCGGCCCTGAAGAACAAGGCCTGGCTTGAACTGGGCGAACTGGCCTTTGTAAAACGCGATTACCGGACGGCCCGCATGAGTTACGATAGTATCCAGGCCGACGGACTTACCGGAGCAGACAGTCTGGCGGTAGCGGTCCGGAAGCCGGTGCTGACATCACTCGTGAACTGGCTTGACCAGCTGGAGACGGAAGACAGTCTCCAGCGCATCGCCGATCTGCCGGAAGCCGAGCGAAAGGCCTTTGTGCGCGACCTCTCGCGGAAGCTGAGAAAAGCACAGGGGCTCAAGGAGGAGGACCTTCCCGCTGCAACATCCGCTTCCAGCCCGCTGGTGGGCAAGGACAACGAACCGGTGAATATGTTCGCCTCCAACGAAAGCAAGGGTGAATGGTATTTTTATAATGCCGGCCTGCGCAACCAGGGTTTCCGGCAGTTCCAGTCGAAATGGGGAAAGCGGCCGAACATCGACAACTGGCGCCGGCTCAACGCCGTGAACGCGCAGCTGAATGCCGCCGCGCGCGGCCTCAATCCGCCGGACATGAATCCGGATGCGCTGGTTGCCACGCCGGCGGTGCAGACGACCGAAAAAGCGCCGGAGGATTTCTCAGAAGCCGGCATGACGGAGCGGCTGCCCCTGACGCCGGAACTGCGGAAGGTTTCAGATGACACCATCCAGTCGGCCCTCTTCAACCTGGGCAGGCTTTTCCGCGAGGAACTGGATGACTGTGATGAAAGCATCAAATATCTGACCGGCCTGCTGGACCGCTATCCGAATACCCCGCATGTGGAAAATGCGCTTTATCAGTTGGCCGTTTGCTTCCGGTCGCGCGGAGACGCGTCGAAGTCGGCCTTCTATCGCAATCACCTCTCCAGGGTCAACCCGGGGAGTCCGCTGCTGGC
>JAJTFQ010000205.1 GCA_021299955.1 Chitinophagaceae bacterium | reverse complement strand
CATGGATCGCCACGGCAATGGCGATTACAACGGGATCCAGTTCAGCTGGGTGATCCGCATGCTGGGCAATCTTGAAGATGGGTTCGATCGGGCGATCGACCTCTGCAGATGTGTGATCCGCGCTGCGCGGCAGACCGTCGCGGACCAGGCCGCCTCCAAGAGTATATGGGATGCCGGCGTCGACATCGCCCCACGTGCCCGTACATGCAGCGATTACCCCGTGTTGTGGAAACGCTATGCCACCCATCATTTACTTATCTATCCTGACAAGGACATGTGGTATGTGGTGACCTACGACAGCCGCATCCTCCCGCTCGAATCCACCGGACGAGAGCGATTCATGCACAACTCCCGATTCACCGCCGGCTTCGATACCCGCGAAGATGCAGAAGCCTGCGCCCTGGCCACAATCGCGGCCGCTGAAAGACCCTCACAGCGGGCTTCCTGAGCAGGCTCACTCGAACTTTAATCGTGCATCGATGATGCCGAGGCCGTTCTCGATCCGTTTTGAAAGCGAAGGATCCTCTGTCTTTCGTTTGTTCAACACTGACCGGAGTTGACGGCATGCATCAGTATGTGCTTCCCGATCCTCCAGTATTTCCAGTATCTCCAGCCGACAGAGCCATTCATTCGGATGGTTCACCTGCAATTCGTCTATAAGGGCGAGTAGTTCTTCGGATGGAAGGCTATTTTCTCGAACCTCCCTTACCCGCCGAAACAATGACTGATAGTCCAGATCACTTCGCGTGTACTCCGGCCGGTCTGTTTGCTGTACCGAAACAGTCAGTGATGCCACATCAACCTCTCGATCGGCCGTGCCGCCGAACACAGATACGATTTCATCACCTACCGCCATATCGTACACGCCCCAGTCGGGGGAGAAAAGCAGCTGTCCTTTTCCATCCAGCACTGTGCAGTACTGGAAGGTCAGCAGCAGCAGATGTCCATCGCGATGCACAGAATTTGTGAGCACTCCTTCGACCATTATGCCGGATGCGAAACGCAGCGTCATCAGCCGTCCTGGCGTTATGTCGAGTGATAGTAAATCCGTTTCCAATAATGCCAGTGGACCGACCGGGGATCCGTAGCCATGATGATGATGATCGGCACCATGCCCCGGCAGCGCTACATCCTGATAAGACAAAACGCTCGGTCCCTGGGTCTTTACGTACGTGCTGCAGCCCATCCGCACCACCCTTTCTCCAGGCCATCGCGGCCTCGAAGGTCTCCAGCACATCGAGCAGGTGTTCGAAAGTTGGGGTGACGAACAGTTGCGGTTGTGGTTTGGTGATATCATACGACTGATGCACGGCGTCGATGGTGTAAGGGATCTTCCTTACCTCCGGCCCCATGCACCACTGGCTTTCGCCGATGGACGACAGGAGTCCGGCACCGAATATCTTCGGGTGCTCTACCGACCCGATCAGTCCGTATTCGACGGTCCACCATTGCAACCGGCTCAACAGGGCCATCTCCGAGGGGGTGCCCATGTTGGCCTGCAGGAAGGCCACGCGTTCTTCTGCCTCGGCGAGGGCCTGCGGGTCGGGGTGGGGGAGCTCCTTCAGGATCGACAAGGCCCGAATGGCCTCATACAATGCCTGGTCCTGACGGGAGAAAATGGCGCGGGTGCCTATCTCGCCGAGGCGGCTCAGGTATCTGTTGTAGGCCGCATCGCTGATGATGGGCGCATGTCCGGCAGATTCATGGATGATGTCCGGTGCAGAGGTGTATTCAATATGATCCAGCTGACGGATGTCGGCCGCGATCACCAGTACCCGGAAGGCCTGGTATTCCATGAAGGCTGCGGGCGGGATGAAGCCGTCCACCGTCACCGCCCCCCAGCCGATGCCGGCGAGTGCGTCGTTGATCTCCTGCATCGAGGGGATGCGTTCGATCGTCAGTCCTGCGTGCTTCAATCCCGGGATGTAGGGATAGTAGGCGGCATCTTTCAGGTAGCTGTAGTTCTGCCGCATGACGTACCGCCACACTGCGTGGTCAACGGGTGTGTACCGATCATAGGGCTGGGGTACGATGTACCGGCGCAGGCGGTTCGGGAGGGCGGCTACCTGCGGGTTTCCGTAGGTTTCGTTGGGTAGTTGCTGCATATCATCCAAATTTCACGATTTAAAACTAACAAACGTTAGTTTTATTGGATCGGTGTATGCAGGAACTGCATGGGTTCCGGCCGGTCAATTTGACGACCGGCCTGCGAAGTATCCATTCAACACTTCCCCGACATAGGCGGGTTGCTGTGTCTTGAACACCTCGTAGCGAGCCACCTTTAGTTCCTTCAGCCATTTTGTCCAAAAGGCCCGGATGATATCATAGTCCTCCGGCTGTGCAGCCACGGGGGATACCTCCATTACCAGCACTTCAAGTCCAGACAGATCGGTATCGAATGCCATGATACCATAGTCATCACGATCGAATTCCCTGGCCAGCACGCCCTGATCTCGGAATCGGGTAAAATGGGGCAGGTTTCGTTCGAAATAGTTGTATCGATTGCCGGCGCGTTGTTTGTTGGCCTGATGGTATAAATATCCGTCTGTTAAAATGACCAACAGATTCCTGAATTCTTGTCGGAAGCTTGTTGTATGGCGGGATCATTAGGTTCCGGATGGAAGAATACACGCAGCGAGGCCTCGGTGGCGAAGGTGGTCTTCTGTATGACATCGGCCCTGAACATAAGGGCAAGCTGACGCACCACGGCCAGGTCGCGTTCATATTGTCCCGGTTGTTTGGGATCCGCTTTCGGGTCTATCCTATTCGATAGATCCACCAGTACGTTGATGTTCAGATGGCGCTTGTCTGTCGGTATGTTCGGCAAGGAAGCAGGTGTTTCGGGCCTGGTCGTGTCTTGCTGGGATACCTTCTCTTCGCTCACTCCGCAGGAGATCATGCAGGCAAGCAGTGCCGGGATCAGGAGGTTATGCTTCTGTTTCATGTGTTTTTCGGGCTTTATGTGCTGCAATAAATTGTTCCACCACGACTCTGCATTCGTTTCTGCGGTTCTCCTTTTCAATTTGCGTACCGGGTTGTCCGCCTTCAATGTATCTGATCCATCCGCTGGCGAACTGATAGATGATATGCTCGAAATTCTTCGGGTCGAGAAAAATTGCACCTAGTTCGTCTTCACAATATTTGATCTGTTTTTGAATATTGGCGATGTCGTCGCGCATGGCTTTCAGCCTGCCTTCTTCCGCCGCCAGCATCTTTTCTTGTTCTTCAATCTCTTTGCGAATGGCCAGGATGCGCTGTTTTACCACGTCGAATCGCTCGTACTCCTCCATAAGCCGGTCGAAAAGGAAGCCCCATATCAGATAGGTGACAAATCCGGCAAATATGATCAGCCAGAAATTGATGTCAACAAACGCCATGGACATATTATATGCAGGCAGGTTGTCGAGGGACGCTGCCCGCTTCAGCTCATGTATCTTGGAGACGATCTCGTAGGCGATGATATAATCGAAGCAAAAGGTTACGGTGATCAAGCCCAGCAGGTACAGCCATTTTGTCCAATGACGCTGCAGCAGACATTTATGGATCAAATAGCCGAGCGCCAAAAAGATGAAGGGCATTGAGCAGACCAGCACGAAGGCGGGGACACCATCATTCCATGCTTTGACAATGGCTTTGGCATCGAATATGGAATTGGCCACCTTTATGTCACCTGCTTCGAAGTCCCTAAAGAATGCCGAGTAACCCGCAGAAGTATAAAAGATCCACAGGTAGATGGTGAGTATCGTAAGTACCGTGATCCCTATGATGAAGGAAATGCGATTGGGTTGCTCGTCCCTGTGCACTTCTCGGTTGCGACGCAGGGTCGCGATCTCATCATTCAGGGCTTCGATGCGTGCCTTCAATCCCGGGATGCGGTCCTCCTTCTGTGCTTTCCAATGTTCCTGTTGAAGTTCGAGGTCAACCTTGAGCCCCTCCATCCTTCGGCGGATGGGATCCTTTAATTTTTCCTGAGTTGCTTCGTCCTTCCTGAGTTCCTGTAAATAGGTCTCGTTGATTTTCCTCAGTTCAACCTGAAGTGAAACCGGACTGGCATTGTGGAGGATCGACTGTTGGAAACCATATTCTTTGTAGGTCACCCGCTGACCGTCGGGTGTATGAAATGATTCCTCTGCCCGATTGGGCGTTACTGGCTGGGTGTTCTGGTCAGCTGTGTTATTTTCCATCGTCTCACAAAAGTCAACCCCGACAATGCAACCTATTTGCAGTGCATGGATCTTTCTTTCGGACAAAAAAAGATCCGCCCCTCAGGAGCGGATCTTTCAAACACTAAAAATCCTTCACTTACCCCTTTCGGGTGAACTTATAAGGATAAACCTTCCCCGACGCCCACTGCGCCACATAGAGATTATCATCGCTGTCCACCATCACATCATGCGGATGTTCGAATAACTTCTCAGCCTGTGCCAGCGGCTTCAACTTGCCGTTCTCATAGACCGGCTCGGTACCACCGATATTCGATACCACGCGGCTGTTCTCGTCGAGGATGGTCACGAAACCCGATTTTTCGTTGTTGATCACGGGCGAGCGCAGTACGGCTGCATAAAGGGTACCGGGATCACGCTCTGCAATTCTCCGGAGAAACTGAAACGCTTAAAGCAATTGCGGGTACGGTCGGTCACCAGCAGGGTGGGCGAACCGTCGCGTCGGTCGATGCAGATGCCGTGGGCATTGTCCAGGTGTTTGTCGCCCGCACCCCGGCCGCCGAAATATCCTTTCAGTTTGCCCTTTGCATCATAATGCAGTACATATTGCGCACCATAGCCATCGGCGATGAAGATGTCTCCCGTCACGGGGTCTACCGTCGTTTCAGTGGGTACGAACTGCTTGGACTCTTTGTAGATCCCCGCTTCCATGGGTGCATCCATCGTCAGCAGGATCTTGCCGTCCAGCGTGGCCTTGTACACCTGATGCTTTGAGGTGTCGGTGATGAACAGGAATTGCTCCCCGTTCTCATCCGCCAGCGTGAGGCCATGCCCCCCGGGGAACTCATGCCCCCAGCTGTCCAGCAACTTACCCGACTTGTTGAATATCAGAATGTTGTTCTTCGTCTCATTGGTCAACAGGAAGATGCGTCCCTTCGCATCCTGCACCATTTCATGGCAGTCGTTGACCGGTGTCTTCAGCGGATCGGCCTTGCTCCACTTGGTGTCCATCGTGTAGCGCATGCCGTTATGACCGTAAACCGGTCCTCTGTCGCGACCCATGATGTCGCTGGCGATGTGGAATGCCGCGGTCGTGGCGGCAATACTCCGGATGAATGTCCTTCTTTTCATGTTGGGTTTTGATATGAGTTCAATATATGCATATTTTGTTTACGCGCCGTTGCCGTTCAAATAACTTGCGGCGACCCTTCGTCATTTAACAAACCGGATCTCCGTCTGGCCGGAAATGGGAAGCTCGAACCGCCCGTCCTTCGGCGGTTTCATGGCCTTGCCGTTCACCATGATCTTTTGCGTGCCCGTCGGAAGCTTCTGCCGGAACATGCCATCCGTCCAGCCGGGCAGCCCGACGGTGTAAACGATCTCCTTTTCGGTGTTCCGATACGAGAAATTACAGATACCCGTGATGAAGGGGATCCTGCCTTCCATGGATGTCAATCCACCGGGTTGCGGGGAAACGATGAAGCGTTTGGCCCCGGGTTCGGCAGGCATTACAACCATGATCCGTCGGGTGATCATATTCAGCGGCGCCGCACCCCACGCATGGTTCCAGTCGAGGTTGGGCTTGAAGATCGGATCCCAGGCTTCCAGCGTCATCGTTGATCCCAGTTTGAGCATATTGTACCAGCTTCGGGTACCCCTGTCCGTTATGAGCGACATCGCCAGGTCTCCCGCACCCGCTTCATAGAGTGCATCCAGCATGAACTGCGACCCGTACACGCTGCAGGCCATGCCCTTGCTGCGGAGGAATTCGATCACGGCCGATGTCTCCGAGGGTTCCAGCAAACCAAAGGCCAGCGCAAAGAAATTCGCATGCGCAGATATGTGCTTTGTCGTATCGCCATCCCGCACCAGGTGCGTCACCGGGTCGACGAACACCGTCCGGAAAGCACTGCGCACGCGGGCGGCCTGTGAGCCAAATCCACGGGCATCTTCGTTTTTACCGAGTGCCTTGGCGAAGGCCTCCATCAACTGCAGCGATCGGTAGTGATAGGCATTCACCACGCTATTGTAATCACAAAAAACAAAGCCATCTGCCTCGCCGATATAAGAAGGTCCTGCCACTTTGTTGCCATTTTGTGGCCAGTCGGTGATGTCGCGTAAGACCTCCTTGTTATCGAATGTCGTATAATGGATCGCGTTGAGGAGCGTCTTGGTCTGTCGACCGCCTGTCGTGCTGATGAGGCCGTCGCCGCGCGCCAGTTCGCGCAGCGTTTTCCAGTCCAGCAAACTATAATGCTTTCGGATCAGCGAGAGGTCTCCGGTATACAACCAGTCGTAATACAAAACCTGATGCATCTGAAGTTGCCATTCGGTCGGCCAGGCCGGGCTCATCATCAGATAATCTGCGGTATTCCGCGCGATGTCGTAGACCGTGTCCACTGCGTAATGCGATAGCTGATTGATCAGCGCATCCGCTTCATAAGGGATCCGCTCCCGGTCACCATCCACATACAATCCCGCAAAGGTCGTCGACTGGATCGAATGACGGCAGAGTTCCCATAGCGCATTCAGCAAACTGTCGGAGGATCTGAACGTGGCGAGTCCCTCGTTATATTTATAATGCTGATAGCGGCGAACGACGGCATCTTCGGTTATCCGTGACCGTGAGATGATCTCGGCAGCCCTGAACGGCAGGATCAGACCCACATGCTTAGGCATCAGGATCGCACGACCGGTCGTGTTCTTCACACTGCCCTTGCGTGGAAACCAAAGCGTATCGGGCATTCCGGCGGATATCACCAGCGTATCGCAACTATAGCGTACGTTTCCACCGGGGGTCCGGTCGATCCGGCCTTCCTTCATCCGCTCACCCAGTCGCACCACCAGGGTGTCGCCCGGTGCGAGCGATCTTTTCAGCACACCCAGCTTCCCGAAGAAGGCCTTATCGAAATCATGCAATACCTCACCCTTCGCAAGTTCACTGATCCGAGCGGCCCGGTCTTCTCGTTCTACCAGCCGTTGCTGGTAGACAGGAACCTGTGCAGCCAGTTGAAGGGAGAGGAGCAGGGATGATATCATCAGCAGACATCTGTTCATCTGTAAAGATTTAAAGCTAAGCTAAGCAATGCCTGTTGGATTTCCCATCCCGGACCGATCTGCTCCTGCATGAAATTGAGTACCTTTCGGCCCGCCGAAGAAACCCCGGTAACAACCCATGCCCAGATCCTTTATTGTAGCGCTCCCGGAAGAAGTGGATTACAGAACCGAGTTGCAGGGAATCCCCATACATATCACCGGTGTAGGTAAGGTGAATGCCGCGCTGGGTGTGCAGAAACTGATCCACCAGGGCTTTGATGAGATCATCAACATCGGATCTTGCGGATCGTTGCGTCATCCCGTGGGATCGATCTTGTCCATCGGTCGCGTTTATCAGGACATCGACTGTCGACCGCTTTGCGACTATGGCCTGACGCCCGACGAGCATGACTCCCTCGTCGTGGAGATCGATCCATCATCCGACCATGCATGCTTTTCAACCGATTATTTCTACGAACAGTCGCATCAGTCGAAATACCCGCCCGACTACCTCGGCATGATCTCCTCTTCAGACGCCTTCGATATGGAACTCTATCCCATCGCCAAGGCCTGTCGCCTTGCCGGTGTAAGGCTTCAAGCCTTCAAATGGGTGTCCGACGACGGCGATCACAGCCAGTGGCGCGAGAATTGCCGCGTCGCCCTGGAGAAACTTCTGCAGACCCATCGTTTCTGATCAAACCCTGTAAATAACAACCTCATGCGTAACTACATCCTCCCGGTCATGCTCCTGCTGACCTCGCTGGTGCAGGCACAGTCCCTCGTTCCTCTTATCCCTGCTCCGGCCCGACTGGAGCTGCGTTCCGGGCAATTCATCATCGATCCAGGCACCACGCTTCGTTATGATGCAGCTCAACCTGAGCTACGCCGCATCGCGGGATGGTTTTCGGATGCTGTGCATCGTATCTCGGGACTCCGCCTGGCTCAACAGAGATCGGGAGGCCGATCCATCAGTCTGAAACTCAAACTCAACGATGGGCTCGGATCGGAAGGATATCGGCTGGAGGTCACGCCTGCACAGGTATCGATCGAAGCCTCCGGTCCGGCCGGCGTGTTCTACGCGCTGCAGTCCGTCCTGCAGACCCTTCCCGGCATTCGAACGAACGCGCCCATGGCTGTGCCGTGCATGTCGGTCGAAGACAAGCCCCGTTTCGGATGGCGGGGACTGCACCTGGATTGACCCGCACCGGGGCCTGGCGCGTGGATCAGACCCATCTGGTATGGGGATCTCGTCCGCAGGCGCAACCGGGCCAGACGCCCGACTATGGCGGCTTCTATACGAAGGAGCAACTCCGGGAACTCGTAGCCTATGCCCGTGACCGCAACGTGGTCATCGTTCCTGAGATCGAAATGCCCGGCCATTCCTCCGCTGCCATCGCGGCCTATCCTGCGCTTTCCTGCACCCGCATTCCCCAACTGCCGATGACCGGTGGCGATTACAAGGTCATCAGTTCCAATTTCTGCGCCGGCAACGACTCTGTATTCACATTCCTGGAAGGCGTGCTGACGGAAGTGATGGATGTCTTCCCTTCGCAATACATCCACATCGGGGGAGATGAGGTCGACAAAGGCCCATGGAAGCGCTGCGACCGCTGCCAGGCGCGCATGAAGAAGGAGGGATTGAAGACAGAGGAAGAACTTCAGAGCTGGTTCATTCGTCGCATCGAAAAATTCATTGTATCGAAGAAACGCCGGATGATCGGCTGGGATGAGATCCTGGAAGGCGGACTGGCACCCACGGCGACGGTGATGAGCTGGCGCGGTGAAGCGGGTGGCATTGAAGCGGCGAAGATGGACCACGATGTAGTCATGACGCCCGGTTCACCCTGTTACTTCGATCATTATCAGGCAGGTCCGGAGGGCGAACCCCGCGCCATCGGCGGGATGAACACCCTGCGTAAGGTCTACGATTACGAACCTGTACCCGCCGAACTTGCCGGCGACCGTGCTAAATACGTGCTGGGTGCCCAGGCCAATGTGTGGACGGAATTCATCACCACGCCGGAGCATCTGGAATACATGATCCTGCCGCGGATGCCGGCACTGTCGGAAGTCCTCTGGTCGCCGAAAGAGCGCCGCGACTGGCCCGATTTCAACACCCGTCTGCAATCACATCTGAGGTATTTCAGGCAGAACGCCCTGCACCACAGCAACG
>JAJTFQ010000204.1 GCA_021299955.1 Chitinophagaceae bacterium | reverse complement strand
TGGACATCCGCAAGCCATACAAAATTTCATGATGCGCGACCTGGCATGGACGATCTCAATCCACCCCGATAAAACAGGGTCCCCACACCAATGGTAGAGACGCGATTCATCGCGCCTGGCCCCTGTAATTTTCCGGAAGATCCGGCATGTCATCCCACCAACAACGGCCCGGGTGCATTAACCCCGGACCACCTGCCGGCACCGTCGCGGTTAGACGCGATGGATCGCGTCTCTAACAATAGCCTATCGTAATGTGGTTGTCATGGATTCCGGCGAACCATGCTTACATCATCCTCCGACGGCTGTCATCCAGAGCCCTCCGGAGGTCCTTTTATTCGCTGTTCTCACCCAATTGACATTTTGTTTCACCATTGACCGCACTATCTCCATCCATAATACACAGGTATAGTGATTTCCAAGGCATAAATGTACCTTTGCAAACTCTAACTATTTCCTTAAACCGTAGATAACACCGGCCATGGAACGATTCGAGCAGCAGCAGCATGAATTCAGGACCCGGCACATCGGTCCCTCTGAAAAAGATACCGCGGACATGCTTTCCGTGATAGGCGAACCCAGTCTGGAAAGCCTGGTCGACAAAACGGTCCCGGCAAACATCCGCATGCAGGGGGCACTGGAAATCCCCGCACCCATGAGTGAGGCAGAATATCTGTCGCATATCAGCGAGGTGGGCAAGTACAACCGGCTTTACAAAAATTACATTGGACAGGGGTATTACGATACCATCACCCCCAGTGTCATCCTTCGGAACATCTTTGAAAACCCGGGATGGTACACCCAGTACACGCCCTATCAGGCAGAGATTGCGCAGGGCCGGCTCGAGAGCCTGCTGAATTATCAGACGATGGTATCCGATCTGACTGGATTGCCGGTGGCAAACGCCTCCCTGCTCGACGAAGCCACGGCCACGGCAGAGGCCATGACCATGTTCTTCAACATCCTCAACAGACAGGAAAATATAGAAAGGCCGAGATTCTTCGTAGATCGGGAAGTTTTTCCGCAGACGCTCGATGTACTGCTGACCCGGGCCGTGCCGGTGGGCATCGAGATCGTGATAGGCGACCTTGCGGATGCATCCCTGGATGAAACCTATTTTGGTGCCTTCGTTCAGTACCCGAACGATAAGGGAGCGGTGATCGACCATCGCGCGTTCATTGACAGGGTTCACGCAGTAGGTGCATATGTGGTGATGGCCACCGACTTGCTGGCATTGACCCTGCTCACGTCTCCCGGAGAACTCGGCGCAGATGTGGCTTGTGGATCGGCCCAGCGCCTCGGTATCCCGATGGGGTACGGAGGCCCGCATGCCGCCTTCTTCGCTGCACGTGAGGATTTCAAAAGACAGATGCCCGGTCGCATCATCGGGGTCAGCATCGATGCCCGCGGCAAACGTGCCCTTCGGATGGCCCTGCAGACCCGCGAACAGCATATCAAGCGCGAAAAGGCCACCTCTAATATTTGCACTGCCCAGGCGCTGTTGGCCAACATGGCTGCGATGTATGCCGTCTTCCATGGTCCGCAGGGATTGAAGGATATTGCGCTCCGCATCAGCACCCTGGCGCACACGGCGGCGGAAACCCTGAAGGATATGGGCTTCCGGCTCGTCTCAGCATATTATTTCGATACGGTCATGGTGCAGACAAATGATATCGAGACCATCAGATTCAAGGCGCAGGAACAAGAGATCAACCTGCGCTTTACAGACGACGGCATGGTCGGATTTTCCATCGATGAAACTACGACCCCGCGCGATCTTTTCGACCTGATCAACTGCTTCTCCAACGATACGGATCCGGTCAGTTTCACCATGAGGGATGTGGCGATCCTCCCCAATATCCCGGCCCCGCTGACCCGTCAGTCGGCCTACCTGACCCACCCGGTGTTCAATACACACCGCAGTGAGAGTCAGATGATGAGGTACATCAAATACCTAGAGAACAAGGATCTTTCCCTCAACACATCGATGATCTCACTCGGAAGCTGCACCATGAAACTGAATGCGGCGAGTGAGATGATGCCGCTCAGTTCAGCGCATTGGAATTGCATCCATCCCTTCGCCCCGGCAGAACAAACGAAGGGTTACAAGTACATCATCGACCGGCTTTCGGAATACCTCTGCGCCATTACGGCCTTTGATGCCTGCAGCCTGCAGCCTAACAGTGGAGCCCAGGGTGAGTATGCCGGGTTGCTGACGATACGCGACTATCATGCTTCTCGCGGTGACCATCACCGGAACGTGATGCTGATCCCCATCTCTGCGCACGGCACCAATCCTGCCTCGGCGGTCATGGCCGGCATGAAAGTAGTGGTGGTCAAGGCCCTGGACAATGGGTACATTGATGTGGATGACCTCAAAATCAAGGCTGTACAACACAGCAACGAACTCGCAGGCATCATGATCACCTATCCCAGTACCTATGGTGTATATGAGGAGACGGTGAAGGACATCACCGATGTAATCCACGCGCACGGAGGACAGGTGTACATGGATGGAGCGAACATGAATGCGCAGGTAGGACTGACCGCTCCGGGCCTCATCGGTGCGGATGTTTGCCACCTGAACCTGCATAAAACCTTCGCCATTCCTCACGGTGGTGGTGGTCCGGGCATGGGTCCTATCTGTGTCAAGGCCCATCTTGCGCCTTTCCTCCCTGGTCACGTAACGCTGAAAAACGATGAATCGCCAGTCGGTTCACGCCAATCGGCGGTCAGCGGCGCACCCTACGGAAGCGCAAGCATTCTGCTGATCAGTTACGGATATATTCGCATGCTGGGTGCCAGCGGGGTAAAAGCGGCTACAGAATATGCCATCCTGAACGCTAACTATATGCGTGCTAGGCTTCAGGGTGCCTTTGATGTACTTTATCTGGGTAATCAGGGGACTTGTGCACATGAATTCATTGTCGATCTCCGTCCATTCAAAAAATCGGCAGACATGGAGGCGGAGGATGTCGCCAAACGCCTGATGGATTATGGATTCCACGCCCCGACAATGAGTTTCCCGGTAGCTGGCACGATCATGATCGAACCCACGGAGAGCGAAGACAAGGCTGAACTGGATCGTTTCTGTGATGCGATGCTGTCCATCCGGGAGGAGATCGCAGCCATCGAGCAGGGTACGGCAGATCGCAAGAACAATCTGCTGAAGCACGCGCCACACACACAGGAAGTCGTCATCGACGACAACTGGGACAAGCCGTACTCCAGGGCAGAGGCTGCATTCCCGCTGCCATATGTGCGCGACCGGAAGTTTTGGCCCTCTGTATCCCGGGTGAACAACACGCATGGCGACAGGAACCTGGTATGCACATGCGAGCCGATGGAAAGTTATATGTCGTGATCGACCTTAAGGGTGGTCAGAAGGCTTGTAGCTGAGCTGGTGATCCCTTGTACATTAAATTCAAAAGGCTCCATCCCAGAGGATCGGAGCCTTTTTTCATGCCTTTTTCAGGTCTGATAATCGGGTGAATTCTCCGCCGTGGAAGATCCTGGAGAGATTCTGATCATGCGTCCGACTCCATTCCTGCAAGTGGGTCTCGGAGACGATCCGCCAGTAATTCTTTGATTTCAGATCCTCGTAATCGCGGGATTGTATAAAAAGTCCGTTGAATGTGTTCCTGGTAACCTCCATATTTACAATACTATTCACATGCATGACTTCCTGCTATATGGTGCTTATGGATTCACAGGTCGGCTAATTGCGCAGTTAGCGAGGGCCTATGACATCAACCTGCTGCTGGCGGGACGGAATGAGGCTGAGGTCCGCAGGCTATCGGCGCAGACCGGATTTCCGGGCATCGCCCTCGAATTGAATGACCATGCCAAACTTGATGAGTTGCTGAAAAACGGTCAGGGGGTCATCCATGGGGCGGGGCCGTTCAAGGATACGCTGAAGCCGATGGTAGAGGCTTGCATCCGGACGGGCAGGCATTATCTGGACATCAACGGGGATATCAGGTGTTTCGAGGAGATCCGCAGGTATGATGATCAGGCGAAGGAAGCCGGTGTAATGCTGCTACCGGGTACTGGATTTGATGTGGTACCGACGGATTGTCTGGCCCGGCTCGTTGCCGAGCGGCTTCCGGATGCCGTTGCCCTTCGGATCGCATTCGCATCGCTGGGAAGCAGACTCTCTCATGGAACGGCAGCCACTATGATCAGCAAGCTGGGGGAAGGTGGGATGGTCAGAAAGGCCGGAAGGATTGTCCGCAGGCCCTTTGGAGAAAACGCCCTGATGGTCGATTTCGGATGCGAGCAGTTGTTCACCATGAGCATCCCCTGGGGGGATGTCTCCACCGCCTGGCACACAACCGGCATTCCCGACATCGAAGCTTTCACGCATGTAAAACCAGCATTATACCAGATCATGAAATGGCAATGGCTTTTCAATCCGTTGCTGCGCACATCCTGGTTCAGACGCCTGCTACGAAAGCGCATCGATCGTCAGCAGGCCGGTCCTGATGATCATATGCGCGCCAGTGCCCGGAGCCTGGCCTGGGCGGAAGTTCGCAATGAGCGTGGGGATCGCGTCAGCGCGTGGCTTTCGGGCCCCGACGTTTATGACATCACGGCGCATGCTGCACTGATCGTTGCAGGTCGGGTGAAAATGGGTCAGTTCGCGGCTGGATACCAGACTCCGGCGGGTATTTATGGACCAGATCTTGTGTTGGGAGTTCCGGGGGTGGTGGTTCACTGACCTGCGTATTCGGTTTTACGGAATTGAATATGCTTCAACCCTTGGAGGGTTACCCAACCCTTGGAGGGTTACCCAACCCTTGGAGGGTTACCCAACCCTTGGAGGGTTACCCAACCCTTGGAGGGTTGGGGGGGAAGTGAG
>JAJTFQ010000203.1 GCA_021299955.1 Chitinophagaceae bacterium | reverse complement strand
TCCGCATGGGCGCCCGTCAGGATCTGTTTTCTTTCCATTTGTCTTACCTTCATGTAGCGGCGTTACCGGTTTTTCCGGCCCGCCGACATTCAAAATTACGACAACCCATGGAGCTCCTGCAACAAATCGTTTTTGTGGTGATCACGGGCCTTTCGGTATGGTTGTTCAGCCGGAGGATCCGCGGGATCAGAAGGAATATCCTGCTTGGCCGCGACCGCGGGCTGGAGTCACGCGGGACAGAAGGATGGAGGCAGGTACTGCTGCTCGCCCTGGGCCAGCGGAAGATGTTCCGTAACCCGTTGGTGGCCGTGCTGCATCTCATCATTTACCTGGGCTTCATCATCATCAATATCGAAGTGCTGGAGATCTTGTTGGATGGCCTCCTGGGTAGTCATCGCCTCTTTGCTCCGGTCCTGGGATCGGCCTACGCCTGGCTGATCAATACCTTTGAATGGCTGGCCGTCGGGGTGATCCTGGTTTGTGTCGTTTTTCTTGCCCGTCGGCACCTGACCGGTCTGCCCAGGTTCCAGGGCCCTGACCTTGATGGATGGCCCCGCAGTGACGCCCGCAATATCCTGATTGCTGAGATCGTGCTGATGTCACTTTTCCTACTGATGAATGCGGCCGACACCCTGCTGCAGGTGAGGGGCCATGCAGGATATGCTTTGCATTCCACCGGTAACTTCATGGTTTCTTCCCTGTTGCATCCCTTGCTGGCCGGCTGGTCTGATAGTGTACTGCTTGTCATCGAAAGAACTGCCTGGTGGCTGCATATTATCGGCATCTATGCCTTTCTGAACTATCTCCCCTGGTCGAAACAGCTGCATATCGTGCTCGCCTTCCCCAATGCATATTATGCCCGGCCGAACGACAATGGCCGGATGGATAACATGCCGGAGATACAACGTGAGGTGCTATATGCGATGCAACCCGAATTGGCGCCCACCGCTTCTGAAGCGGCAACGCCCGGCAGGTTTGGTGCAAAGGACGTCTTCGACCTGAGCAGAAAAAGCTTGCTCGACGCTTACAGCTGCACTGAGTGCGGACGATGCACCAGTGCCTGTCCGGCCAGTCTGACCGGCAAAAAACTGTCACCCCGCCGGATCATGATGGCCACGCGCGACCGCATGGAGGAAGTGGGTCGGGCGATCGATCGGGATGGTGCATTCAAGGACGATGGCAAGAGCCTGTTGCGCGACCATATTTCTGAAGAGGAACTCAGGGCCTGTACCACCTGCAACGCATGTGTCGAGGAATGTCCGGTCGGCATCAGGCCGGTGGACATCATCCTCGATATGCGCCGTTACCTGGTCATGGAAGAGAGCAACGCGCCCACAGAATGGACGATGATGTTCGGGAATGTGGAGAACAACCTCGCTCCCTGGAAATTTTCGCCGGAAGACCGTGAACAATGGGCCGGAGAGGCCTGATAAAAGGTATTTGATCCATCTACCTGTCATGCCGCGTTTTGATCAGGCCTGTTTGGATCCCCGCCTGAGTACTGAGAGCCACTGCCAGGCGGCGGTGATGATCAGCACCATGCCGGACATCAGGTTCAGGTTCCGACCATAACGAGCGATATCTGCCCACATGACCAGCCCCGCAAACATGAAAGGCATGAATCCGATCAAAGATCCGACTCCGATGCCCGCCGCAAATGCCATCCGGTCTGCCATCTCTTTTCTGAGCCACCCTCTCCCGCGAAAGAGCATCGACCACCCGAACCAGAAAGGTATTTGAACGGGGTTCACGGCGCTTAACAACATGCCCCTGAAAAGGAAATGGTCCGATGAAGCTACAGGTGGTGCCAATACCTGTGCGTCGTGGCTCGCAGTCCATAAGAGGTGAATGCCATAACCGGATAATACCAACAGGGAAAGTATTTCCATCCTGCGGAACAGCCTGTTGCCGGCCTCCAGCCGGTCGAGCAGGCTGAGTGTTCCAATGCCATAGGCCATCTCCACCAGCATGGCTCCAAGGGCGAATGCGAACGCATTGGCTGCCCCCGTGCCGGCAGCAGTTCGTAGCACCGTAATATTGAGCACGCCCGGCGGCAGGTTTCCTGCTGCGCTGATTGCCAGTACCGGGAAAAAAACACGCAAAACGGAAAAGTAGTTATGCATGACGGTTAGATGTTGCATATGTGATCAGATCGGCATTTGTTTGAGTAAGGCAGAGGTTCTCCTCTCCAGAAACAGCATCCGCAGACATTCCCGAAATGTAAGATATACGTGACCGTTAGTTTTGTTCGCCCGGGCGATCCGTCCCATGATCTCCCAGTGCCGTTTGATCTCCCGCCATGCGAAACGAGGTCCGTGCGAGGGATCGTACATGTGTGTGGGTTCGGATCCCGCTCCGTTGACTTCTATGACCATAAAATCCTCTCCACGGAGGAAGGCCTCCCATGTCCGGTATCGGATGTCGAATCTCCCGAAGCAGAACCCTGGTATCTGATCCGCGATCCGGTCCATTCTGCTGTTCAGTTCCGGGGAGATCTGATCCGACAGGTCAATGAAGCGGGCACCCCTGGCATGGTTGCCGATATGCGCCACCTGTCTGATCTCACCGGGTGCCGGTACTTCCAGGATGGCATCCCCCATTGACCGCGCCAGGTCATTCAGGTAGACGGCTCCTCGCAGGTCGTCCGCCAGCAATTCGCGGATGCTTCTGTATCCATCGCCTGTGACGGTCATAAACTCCTTCCCAACGATCCCCGATACGACGCCCATTGGGCCTCCCGGTATTCTATGATAAAAAATCCCAACTTCGCGCTCAAGAGGCACGAAGGGCTGGATATGATAGGCCATGACTGCTACGGATGCATAGGCCTCCAGGGCCTCCACATCATCCAGACGCTTAACACCCCTGCCCTTTCCGCCGATATCCGGCTTGCCGATCATGGGAAATGACATGCCGGCGGCCTGGATCTCGGGGATCACGATCGAAGGTTGGGTCCCCGGTTCGAAATGTAGGGTAGATGGATAAAGATGGGAAGGCAGTATCGCGTGTATGTCCTTCTTGGATTCACCCATCAATCCACCAAAGGGAATGCCCGGATTGGCCGCTGCAAAGAAACCCAACGATCGACATCGTATACATTCCAACAACCACCAGGGCAGCACGGGGAGATAGACGGCCCAAAAAGGCCAGAATTCCCAGTGGATAAGGGTCGTAATACGCGGGTGACTGAGTAGCTGTCTGATTGTTTTCATACGTGGCTGGGGAAGGAAACATCAATGCGATGGTCGGTCCAACCAGCATCGGGATTTTGCAGGTCCAGGTATGACATCCCGCAGCCTTGCCGCCCCATGCAAAGGGCGGTAATGCTCACGGTGGCGTTTCCGTCCGGCCTTGACATGCGGATGGATGTGGCAGGGTCGCCTGAGCCGGCGTTCAGGTGAAATGCCCGGATCGAAAAAGGGTCTGCAGGTTCTCCACCATGTATCCAGTCTTCAAACCAGCATTGACGCAGCGCCGAAACAACCGGGTCGTACAGGGTACAGGATGACCAGATGTATGGTTTGTCCGGCTCCAGCAGATGGATATGTTTTTCGTTACCGTCCCACCGAACTTCAGTCAATGATCGCTCCTCCCGAATGATACAAGTGAAGGGCTCGACGCCTGCCAGGTCAAGCGCCAAAAAGGCCGTCGTCGGACATGGTGCCGGAGCCAGTATGAGTGGAATTCGGCCACGACTCATGCGATACGGAGGGTTCGTGATATATGAACATCTCTGCTCGTGGTGAACAGGATATCATCGCCAAATGGAATATGGGTTACGGTGCACATTTGCTTCGGTATTGAAGCGTGGCAGGCGCCACTCCGAAACCTTCCGGGAGCATATGTGCTCCGATATCCATACAACCGATCCGGATCAGCGCCATATGATGTATGGTATGTTCCAGCAAAAACAGGAGTTCCCGTTGATAATTGGTGGGGATGCGTATCTGGTTGCTGCTCTCTCCGGCATATGCTCCGATGATCAACAGCTCCACATCGGGGCGATGGATCTTCGATATGATCTCGCGGATAAGGTCGATGGCAAACGGAGCCGACTGCTCAGGCCGTGGGTCTCTCTTCCGCTGTTCGTAACACACGACCCCGGAGGGATATCCGTTTTCCAAACACAGGAACATATCGATGATGTGACGGACATGCCTGCCGATGCTTTCATCGGCAAGGTGCCTGCACGGGCGGACGTAATCTGCATCCGTGAGCCCGTCAATGACAACTACGAGCTGATCCAGTGTATTTGCGAGCAACGCCTCCACTTTCGTCATGGTCCTTTCCATCCCGATCCTTACTTGATTCTGTACAACCTTGTAAAATAAACATTGTCTGTCTCATATAGAAATTTACCGACGCATGTTCGACACAGAGCCCTCCAAGCGTGGGTTAACCCTCCAAGAGTTAGGAACTCTCCAAGAGTTAGGAACTCTCCAAGAGTTAGGAACTCTCCAAGGGTGGGGTAACCCTCCAAGCGTTGGCGACGCTCCAAGCGTTCGATGAACCGGAGACCTCGAATTGCGGAGGATCTTGTGTAATTTTGAGAAAATGAATGCCATGCAGGTACCGGTCATGTCTGAGCTGGCGGCGCGCGGAGAGACGCCGGACATTCTATTTTGGGTAGGATGCGCCGGAAGTTTCGATCAGCGTGCGCAGCGGGTCACAAAAGCATTCGCCTCGATCCTTGATCGGACAGGCATCAGATATGCCATTTTGGGAC
>JAJTFQ010000036.1 GCA_021299955.1 Chitinophagaceae bacterium | reverse complement strand
CTTTCAAACTGAACGTAGTGGTCAACCCGGTACCGGTACTGAGCAGTCCCACGACGCTCCCTGCGATCTGCAGCGGCAGTGTTTTCAACTACGTCCCGACCAGCAAGACCCCCGGTACCATCTTCACCTGGTCAAGAGAAGCCATCCCCGGCCTGGTAAATCCGGCCTCCAAGGGTACGTTCAACATCAGTGAAACCCTGGTGGACTCCACCACCCTGCCCTTGACGGTCACCTACCGATACCGGACATCCTTCAACGGCTGTACCGATAGTTTACAGTATATCAGTTTTACGCTGAATTCCGCCCCGGTACTGAGCGACCGCAAGGTCACGATCTGCAGCGGCACCGCCTTTAGCCTGCCGACCGACCTCATGCCGTTGAGGACGACCTATACCTGGGACGTTCCGGCAGTGGTTCCGCTGAATACCCTGACAGCGTTCCGACCGGCCGTGACACCGGCCACGATGGTCTATGACAGCCTGGTGAACCTGACCAACATCGATGCCCTTGCGGTGTACACCATCAAACCTGCGAACCCGCTCTGTTCGCTGCAGCCCTTCAACGTGATGGTGACGGTCAAACCGGCATCGCTGGTCGGAGACCAGACCACCAACACTTGTAACAACAAGTTGATGAACTTCACACCAACCGGAGTACCCGCCGGAACCACCTTCAGATGGAAGTTCACGGAGACCAATCCGGCGGCCACACTTTCGGGGTATACCGACAACGACACGTTGTTCTTGCCGGGTGTCACGCAGACCCTGCGCAACAGCGGCAACAGCGTGGTCATGGCCAGCTACCTGGTGTCACCGATCACGAACGGCTGTGCGGGATTGCCTTTCCGCCTGCGGGTAAGTGTAAACCCGACACCCACGGTGAGGTTGACGGGTGCGGCGGGCGTCTGCGAACAGGCCACGGATTCTGTACAGTTCCGCTTCACAGGTACCGGTCCCTGGTCGATACAATACATAGACAACAAGGATAATATCCTGAACCAGATTTCTGCCATCAATGCCCCCGTATTGAACCTGATCCAGAGCAACTACCCCCTGGCTGCGGAATACCGCATCAAGGTATTGAGTGTCAGCGATGCCTTCTGCAGCAACGTGAACCCGACCGGGGCACCCGTAGCAGAATTTGCACAGACCATCCATCCGCTGCCGCTGGACTCCGTCATCGCACCACAGGGTACACTGATCTGTCTCGGACAGTCAAGGCCGCTATATGTTAACGCGAACGGCAGAACTTACCAGTGGTTCCGGAACGACACGATCATCAGTGGTGCCAATGCGGTGAATTTCGAAGCCTTCTTCTCAGGATCCTACAATGCGCGGGTGACAGATCGGAATGGATGCACCAATATGACCGTCAACAAGGTCAGGATGTTTGACCTGCGGAACTGGAGCCTGCGTTTCACCAACGACCCGATCAACTGCATCAACGCACCGAAGCAGTTCATCAATCTTTCCGACACGTCTTTTGCCGGTCAGACCCGATGGACCTGGAATTTCAACAACGAAGATTCCGCGAAGACCTTCAATGCGATGACGACTTTCAAAAAGCCCGGCCTGAAGAAGATCTCGCTGTCAGCGCACATCGGCACCTGCATGTTCGCCATCACGCGCGACAGCCTGATAGATATTGCAGCGCCGATTCGTGCGGTTCATCTCCCTTCGGTGACGACCAATGCCAACCGCCCCGTGCAGCTCACGGCCCGTGCCTTTGAAGGACAGACCTATCGTTATGACTGGCAGCCGGGCTGGGGACTGGACGCTTACACGCTCCGCTCACCGGTGTTCACTTACAATAAGTCCCAGGTGTACTATGTCAACATGATCTCCCGGGAGGGATGTGTCACCACGGATACGCTGAAGGTGCATGTCTTCGATTCGTCGATGGTTGATGTGCTGGTGCCCAAGGCGTTCAGCCCGAATGGTGATGGTGTGAACGACCTTGCCAGGGCCTATCCCGCCGGACTGAAGACGGTTGATTTCTTCCGCGTCTTTGACCGGTATGGTCGCCTGGTCTTCGAAACCCGGAATCCTTCCGAAGGATGGAACGGAAAATACCGCGATCGCGACCTGCCCATGGAGGTCTATCACTGGGTGGCCCGTGGCGTTGATTTCAAGGGGAACACCGTCATGAGGGAAGGAAACATATTGCTGGTGAGATAAAACCGTGAACATGAAAAGAAAATCGATCAACATACTCCTGCTCTCCGCCGCACTCACGTTGACAGGAAACGCCCTGATGGCACAAGAGCCCGGCTTTATGCAGTTCAATTCGGATCCGTTGAATATCAGTCCGGCCCTGGCCGGCAGGTATGGAACCGACTGGCGGGTGATGGTCAATGCCCGAAGCCAGTGGCTGGGAAAGACTTCCACCTATAATACCCGGCAGGTGACCATCGATGCCAAGGTCAAGGAAGTCGATGAAACCAACTATTTCGGCGTGGGCGGCATGTTCATTTCCGACAATGCCATGGACGGGCTTTACAAAAGCAATTATTTCAGCCTGAACGGATCCTACCATTTCGCACTCGACGCAAATGGAAACGGGCTGGCACTGGGCATCGGCGTGGTGGGAAACAACACCCGTGTGGATTTCTCTCAGCTCTCATTCGATCAACAACTGGGGAGTTCGGGCTTTGACATGTCCATCGCCTCGGGAGAGACGGCCATGCGGAATGGCACTTCACACGTCTCCTCCAGCGCTGGACTGGTGTACACCTACGAAACGGACTACGTTTATTTTGATGCGGGCATTTCCGGATACCGGTTCATCAACTTCCAGAAAAGTTTCTACAACGACCCGAAGCAGACGATCGCACCCCGCTATTCTGCACATGCCTATGTTAGTATGACGCTGAGCGACAGACTGAGCCTGCAGGCATCCGCCATGCATTTGCTGATCAACCGCAGGGGATTGACCATGGCGGGTGGAATGCTCGGCATCATTCTGGCAGAACAGAGCACCGGTCCGCTTCAGATGCTGCACCTCGGGGCCCACTATAAAAGTTCGGGAGCACTGGCGCCGACGGTGGGATATACCATGGGCAACATCGACATCGGCCTCAGCTCGGATGTGAACCTATCGTCCGCCACCAGTGGCTCGGTGGTCAACCGGGCATTGGAACTGACGATGTCCTATAACATGTTCTCCTACAGCTTCCGCAGAAAAGTGGGCCGGTATCATATCCCATACTGAGCAGGATACAATACCGACCGTTGGATCATGACTGCTGATCTGCGTCGACCGGCGCATTCTTTCGGGCGCGTTCGATGATGCCCACCGTGAACCGATGCCCGAGAAAAAGTCCGAGCCCTGCCATCAGGAAGATGCTGCCCGGATAAGCGATGCCTGAATCAACTTTCAGGTGATGCTCAAGGATCGCCCCGATAAAGATGCTGGCCCCGATGGATGCTGACAGCACCGCCAGGTTCAGCAGCAGGATGACCAGCAGGCTGTAGTTCCGCGGTGCTGCAGGCTGCGGGAGCCGCGTGAGACCCCGCTCGATCATCGCCATGCGCTCCTTGTGCCGGGACGTCACAAACAAATAGAAGATACCGAAAACCGTAGCAAAAAAGAAAATCGTCATGAAAACTTCTCCAACCATGTGATGTGTTTTAAATGTTGAACCCTTGTTGGAGATATGACGGCGAACATGTCGGCCCGGTTACATCCGAGCCTTCAATTTTTCTGTAACCGGACATGGTGCTTTTCCGTCTAAACTTTATTGAAAGAGCAGCAGGACATATCGATCATCCGCAGGGTACTTGAAGGCGATACTGACGCCTTCGGCATGCTGGTCGACCATTATGGCTCCATGGTTTTCCAGGTCGTGTATCGGATCACAGACAACCGCGAAGCATCAGAAGATCTTTGCCAGGAGGCATTCATCCGCGCCTTTCGCCAGCTTTCGCAATTCAAAGGGGATGCCGCCTTCTCCAGCTGGCTGTACCGCATCGCCTGGAACCTCTCCATGGACCATCTTGACAAAGCAAGAAAGCAAACATGGGTCGACATCAATGAACTCACGGAGACGCATAACCGAAGTTTGCCTGCGACCGAGCCTTTTGATACGATGGATACAGCGGAACGCAGACGGGCGCTGACCCGGGAGATCGAAAGACTAGCACCACCCGACCGGCTGCTGATCGAGCTTTATTATCAGGAGGAAAAAACAGTGAAGGAGATATCCTGGATCATGGGACTCGGGGAAAGCAACGTAAAGATCCGGCTTCACCGGATCCGAAAGAAACTGAAAAGTCGGTTTGGTATCGAAGAAAATGATGAACTTCAATCCAGTGACAGGTTATGAGCAACGAACATTGGGACCAGGAAATATCTGACGCGCTCCGGGCGACGCCGCCGCTGCAGCCGCCCACTGACTTGCGCGCCAGGGTCTTACAGAAGATCGGAGGCGAGCAGAAGACCATTCCTCTTCCGGTCCGCCCCCTGTTGCCGGCCAGGGTCAGAAAAGCCATCCTGCTGGCACTGCCTTTGCTGACAGGTGCCGCATACATATGCTCCCTTGCTTTCCCTTCTTTATCAGGTCCCGTATTCGGAGACCTCAGCATTGCGCTGCCGGACATCCGGATCCCATCCTTTACAGCTAACATGTCACAGACGCTGCAATATGCGATCCTGGCTGCACTGGCCTTCTCCTTCATGCAGGTCATCATGATCAGCAGATTATGGCGCAGGAACGAAGACAGTAGCCGCTGAGTGGCCTTCGTTTGCCACAGACATACATGGAGGATTCAGGCAAAATGGGTACATTCATATCCATAAATGCGATCAGGACATGTTCCTCCTTTCCAGGCAGTTGACCATATCATTGAGCATCTTGTGGATGATGGCCGCTGCAAATCTGGTTGCAAAGGCTGATACCATCCCTTCCCTGGGGCATCTTTACAGGCATAAATTCTTCATCGGCGCCTCTGTGTCGCCTTCAAATCTGCGTTCAGAAGCGACGCGCCTGTTGATCAAACATTTCAACAGTCTTACGGCGGAGAATGTGATGAAGATGGGACTCATCCATCCTGAACCTGGCCGCTACGACTGGTCTGGCCCGGACTCCATCGCCGCCTATGCCCGTGCCCATGGGATGAAATTCAGGGGGCATACGCTTGTCTGGCACAAGCAAACGCCTGATTGGTTGTTTCGCGGATCAGACGGCGGCACCGTTTCCAGGGAAGAACTGCTTAAGAGGCTCAGGGAGCACATCTTCGCCGTCGCAGGTCGTTATCGCGGACGGGTGTATGCCTGGGATGTTCTGAATGAGGCCATCAGTGATGATCCTGGAACTTTCTACACACGTACACCCTTCCTCGACATCTGCGGAGAGGAATTCATTGAGCAGGTATTCAGATGGGCGCATGAAGCCGATCCGGAGGCCCTGTTGTTTTACAACGACTATCGGGAGACCGATCCTGTCAAGCGCCGGAAGATCATTCAGATGGTGACCAGGCTGCGTGAAAAAGGGGTGCCCATCCATGGCATCGGATTGCAATGTCACTGGTCGATCTACAGCCTGCGCGAGGCAGAGCTGGAGGCCTGCCTCAGAGATTTTGCCGCCACGGGGCTCATGCTTCACATTACGGAACTCGACCTGTCTGTATGGCCCGGAGAGCCCGAACGCCGTGCCCTCCGGCCATCAGATAACGTCAACGCATACACGAAAGAGCATGCAGAAAAGCAGGATGCCATCTATGGGATGATATTCCGATCATTCGTAAAGTACAGTGATGTCATCCAGTCGGTCACCTTCTGGAATATATCCGACAGGCACAGCTGGCTGAACGAATGGCCGGTGCGGGGCCGTTTGGACCACCCGTTGCTTTTCGACAGAAACCTACAGCCGAAATCCGCTTTCCGCAAGGTCGTGGAGCAGGCCGGAAACAAATGATCATGACCCTTACACCTGAAGTGAAAGATATGACGCGCATACCATTTGATATACTGGCGGACACCATCAGGACCGCCTTCCTCAGGGCGGGGATGCCCGAAGCCGCGGCAGACATCTGCGCGCGCATCCATGCCGGATCGAGTTGCGATGGTGTGTATTCGCATGGTCTCAACCGTGTGGAGCGATTTGTCGACTACATCCACAGGGGCTGGGTGGATGTCCATGCCACGGCAGAATGCGTAGAAAGCATGGGCCTGATGGAAATTTGGGATGGCAGGATGGGGCCCGGCATCACCAATGCGCTGACAGCCATGGACCGCTGCACAGCGCTGGCCAGGCAAAATGGTATGGGGTTGGTCTGCCTGCGCAATACGACCCACTGGATGCGTGGCGGCACCTATGGGTGGCAGGCAGCTGAACAAGGCTGCATGGCGATATGCTGGACGAACACGGAGTCGTGCATGCCCGCCTGGGGGGCGACTTCCGAATGCATTGGAAACAATCCTTTCATCATGGCCGTGCCCAGGGAAGGCGGGCATATCGTCCTCGATATGGCCATGTCGCAATACTCCTACGGCAAACTACAGGTGACGCGTCAGCAGGGTAAGAAACTTCCCTATCCGGGTGGATTCGATCATGATGGACAACTCACGGATGATCCCGGAGCCATTGAAGAAACCCGGCGCATCCTCCCCATGGGCTACTGGAAGGGTTCCGGCTTCGCCATGATGCTAGACCTGATCGGTGCCATTCTCTCCGGCGGCCGGACAACCTCAGAGGTAGATGCCTACGGAAAAGGCAGTTGCGGCAGCTGTTGTCAGATCTTTGTCGCCTTCGATCCCACGCGCTTCGGCAATGCTGAGAGCATCCGGGAAGCGCTGGAAGGCACGATCAGGCACCTCCACGGGGCAAAGCCTGTAACGCCAAACGGAGAGATCAGATATCCTGGGGAAGGGACCTTGCGGACCCGGGCAGAAAATCTTCTAGCGGGGGTGCCTGTTGATGAAAATACCTGGGAAAAGGTCAGAGCACTCGCCGGCTTTTGAAGGAACCACGCCCGCTTACATTTCTTCCCTTCAGCCGTTTTGCACCATAGATAACGCCCGCCCCTATCAGCAGGGATAATCCGCCATCGACGGGCACGGAACTGCCGGGGTCATCATCAAGTCCGCTGGGCTGTGCCTTAACATCTAACGTCGCAAGCACAATGAAAGTCAAAGACATCAACACAATTAGATGATGATGTGTACTTGCACTGAGCAACCGATTTATATTTATTTTGAACATGATCATTCTTTTATAAAGGTTTCTGTGGCAATAACACCGCTTGCATCTGTCAATATCACTCGATACACACCAGCAGACCATCTGCTCGCATCGATCAACGCCGTTCCCTCATTGGTAAGCCTGCGTTGACGGTGAACCACCGATCCCTTTGCATCTACAACTGTCAGACGGGCATCTGTCGCATGACTAGCGGAAACGGATACCCGAAGATTTGACTTCACCGGATTTGGAAACACACTGATGCCACGCAGATCGTCTGAAAGATCCGCAGTGGCGGGATTGCTCAGGGTCTTGAGTCCACGCTGCCCGATGGCTGTCACCCGGTACTTATTGATACCGGTGCTTGCATCTGCATCAACGACGGAGTGGTTACTTATCCCTTCCGACGCAGGTCCAAAGGCTGAAATGACGCGATAACTGCCATCCGATGTCATGCGCTCCAGTACATGGGATGACATCTCATACCCATCCCTCACCGTCCAGTCCAGGCGGACCGTTCGGCCTACTACCGTAGCCTGTAACTGTATCGACTCTGCTGGAGGTGCAGGCTTGGACATGACGATCATGAAGCGATTCGTGGCCATGCTGTCGGCGATGAATACATGATCCGCAATACCTTTCAGATCAAGCCTGCGGCGCTGTCCGCTGATCCGATCCACCAATTCAGCAGTGATGCTGGTATCTTCTATCTGAACGCCTTCCATCTCAATGCGATATTCCTGCAGTTTCAACTCGCTCAATCTCAGGAACAGTGTATCACGACGCTTCAATGGAGGCAGGTATTCAAAAGTCATCTGTCGATCATTCCTGACGAGCGAAAGATTCTCCGAGCTGTTCGCCAGTTTTGAACCATCAAATCGATCCATCTCTTTCGACGCCTCCGGATGATAGACGGCCCATGCCGCATCGGCATCCGGATATTCATCTCCGATCCGGCGCTGCAGGTGTATGCGGATCTTCTCCAACGCAATGCTCGACTGCGCCCCAAACATCCCGCCGCTCACGGACGAATTTTTGAACGATTCCCGGAATATGAGGCTGGAAGGCCCGGCAGTCGTGGCTTTCACGAAGAATGCCTGCCCGCTCTGAATAGCAGTAGGACCAGTGTTTGAAAATCCGCTTCCACCCGCCAGGCTGTATTGATTTGATGTCCGGTCAAAGGCCACATATCTCCCGAAATTGATGTCCGATGCATCCCACATCCAGAAGTTTCCGGCCATGCCTGCAGATAATTCAATCGAAGCGGGTCGAACCGGTGATGCATAGGGATTGCCGACGAGGAAATATTCATTGGCGACAGAAGCTGTCAACGACTTGGTATGATCTCCGGTGATGAGGTTGCCGGTCGCCCGCAGTGTCGTTGCCGCCTGGCCGGATGCGATATTGCCATTGCCATTCTGATATGGTCCGGTTACAAATAAGGCAAGCCCGTTATTCGTCTGGCTTCCAAACAAAGGCTCGGTGTTTGTATTTGTAACGTTCGTCCAGGTATTTGATGCGAATTTTCGCACCGAGTAACCCAGACCATTGGCAAGACCATTGTTGCCGGTGCCTGGATTCGATGTGCCGATGCTGCCCCAGATCTCTGCACCCGTGGAGCCGGTCACCACGTCATTGTTCTGCCAGTTATAGAATATATTGGTATTTGCAGATCCCTTGAGGGGAGCCGTCAACAGCCGCCATTTACGACCGGCAGGAACATATCTTTCCACTGTGACATTCCCACTGATCGGCGTAGTTGCGGTGGACGTAATTTCATCGATCCTGGCTGTTCCGTTCGCATCGCTACGCAGGGTCAGAAATCCTCCGGTGACCAGCTGGGTAGATCCCGTCACGGTCACTGCCCCCGGACTGGCGCCGGCTGCAATCTGCAGATCATTGCCGAGGGTTGTAACAGCGCTTCCGGCCAATGTCAGTGTCTTGAGCAGATTGGTCGTACCGGTTGTTGTCTGATCAAAATATAAGATACCGGAAGGACCGTTAATATTAAGTGATGATGCAGCAGATCCTTTCAACACGCCTGTTCCACTTAGGTTACCCGTGACCGTTAGTGCATATCCGTTCAATGTCAGCAATGCTCCTGTTCCCAACGTCAGGTTTCCAACAGTGGTATTCACTGCAAGTACGGGATCGTTGGCCACATTCGGTATGACGACATGGTCACCTCCCGAGGGCACGGCCGCCGGGCTCCAGTTACCGGCCACATTCCAGGCTGTGGAGGTGGCGCCGGTCCATGTGTATTCCGGCTCAAAAAATACCGTGTAATCTTCTATTTGCGAATAAGTTCCTTGATTACATGGCGTGGACGGCGGCGTCGTTCCTGCCCTGGAAACGAATCTCAGACGAAGTCCCTTTCTCAAAACTACGCCGGAGGATGGTGTAGTGAAATTGACCGTTTGCTTACCCATCCCCGTATTAAAAGTGGCTGCGATCTCTCCTGCTTCGAATGCTCCATTGTCGTTATAATCAATGTACATCCGAGCCGTTTCATCATTTGAAGTGCCTGTGTAAATAGATGTAGAATAGGTAGTTCCTAAATTCAACAACGCATATTGTCCGCAAGCATAATTCTGATATGGTCCATCATTGTGCTCCGTCGTATGGTCTAAATTAGAAAGGGTAACCCGATAGATCCCCACTCCAACAGTGTTTCCAGTATTATTATCGGTGATCGAACAAACCGCAGATGCAGTGGGTTCCGACGACATCACCACAAACGCCCCGCGCTTGATCGTGGAAGCAGCCCCGTGATTAATGGTCAGCTTGACATTATACAATCCCGGAGACGTGTAGGTATGCGTAGGGTTTTGGGTGGTGTAATCCGTATCTCCATCGTTGTCGATGTCCCAGGCCCAGCTGTTGCCGTGATTGATGCTGCCGTCCGTGAATTGCACCGTCACGCTTCCGGAACAGACCGCCCTGTTGTCGACCGTGAAATCTGCCACAGATGTGGTGGCGAAAGCATCTGTCGTGAACAGACCCCGACCGTGCGTGGCCACGGCCACCAGCTTATCGGCCGTGCGATAATATAACATGTCGCAGCGGGTGCGGGCCAGCGAGGTGTTGCTTTCACCCCAGACCGGTGCAGAAGTGGTGGTGGGTCCGAAATTATCTGTCGTCCACACACCCAGTTCCGTGGCGAGCAGGACCTTATCGCGGTTGGACGGATTGTACAAGGCCCAGTTCACCGGAATATCCGGGAGATTGCCTTCTTTGCTATACCAGTGAGTACCCCCGTTGGATGTCTCCCAGATAGAATTCACGCCATAATTAGAAAAAGTGACCAATAATTGATCATCATTAACGCCCACATCAATACAAGATATATAGCCGCTTGTCGAAATGGGTGTCGTTCCCAGATCAATGCGCGTAGCTACAGGCGTGGCGCCATCAGGGCTGGTGACTTTGTATACACGCCCCCCTTCCGTCCCTAGAAAAATAACATTGTTATAAGGACTCACTTTGATGGCAGAGATGCGACTTGCCCCCAGACTTAAGGAGATATCAGCAGAAGAGATGACCGCTGACATGTTGCTGAACCTGCGCAACACATCATTTGCTGCAGCTGAATATAAAATTTTTCGCTGGCTGTCGTAAGCGGTAGGATTTATGAAATGTCCATCCGCTACCCCGCCGAAGGATGTGAAATGGGTACCGCCATCCAATGATCGATAATAAGAATTGAAAGTGTAAGATGAAATGCGAATGTCAGGATTCACTTGATCAATATGGGCAAAAGCACCGTCACCGCCTGTGACTTCCCGGGTCGGATGAGAAGTAGGCAGACTGAAAGATTGCGTTCCGTTATCCTGGGCACCGGCCAGGAATTGATGCGAAGCGACTTCATTCACCCCGGATACGGAGTAGAATTGAGTGACATTGTAATGATAATTGCGGGATCTGAATGTCGGAACAATAGATGTATTGCCCGCATTTGTCGAATAATCCACCCCACCATCGCTTCCGACCACAACTTCACTGGGATTTCCCGGCCTGAAAACAATCGCATGATGATCAGCATGCACATATGGCTTGGAAAAACCGCCATACCAATGGGATATCCCCGTCCAGTTCGTTCCACCGTCAGTGCTCCGATGCAGATCGATCCCCCCGGCAAGAACTACATCTGAATTGGTAGGATGTACCTGCAGGATCAGATCATACCAGGCTTGGGAACGGGTAAAGTGGGTAGTCCCATCATCTACACGCTTAGGGATGGTAATGGAGGTCCAGGTTGCCCCTCCATCGGTTGACTTTTTCATCCACGCTACGTCATTATTGGTGGATGTGCTCATACTGGCCACTGCATAAACAACAGAGGCATCCGACGGTGCACAGGCAATTTCAACCCTGCGGGCAGACCCCATCCCGACATTGGAGGAAATATCTGTCCAATTCACGCCGCCGTTGGTAGATTTGAATACCTTGCCATCACTATGCACATATCCAAAGGATGCGAAGATGTCTCCATTAGCATCGATTTCAATATCGGAACCGACATCCCAAACACCTGTGGTCGAATAAGTACGTAAAACATTGGTCCAGGTGGCCCCTCCATCAGCAGATCGCATGATGCCGCCCCTATCAACAAAACCTCCATTTGTTGCCGCCAGAATCACACCGGCGGATGTTACGGCCAGTTTATTAACAAACCTGAAATAACTGCTGGTGGACGGGTCGGTGGATGCCAGTCTGCTCCATGATGTACCTCCGTTTGCAGATTTCCATATGCCACCTCCGCGCTGCGCATCAGAGTTAGACCAACCCTCGCCCGTACCTACATAAATATTCTGCGTATTCGAAGGATCAAAAGCAATACTTGAAATGGCAATATTATCCCACAGATCATCTACATGGTTCCATGCAGGGGAAATGGCGGTGATGTCATTGGTGTACCATAACCCGCCTCCTACACCACCTGCCCAAAATTTCTTGTTCGTCCCGTCATTTGGATCGAAAGCCATAGCCCGGGTACGCCCGCCGACATTGGCCGGCCCTCGCTCCGTCCAGTTGATCCCGGCAATAGCAGCATTCATTGAGATCTGCTTGGCCTGTTCATCCGCAACGAACAATCGCTCCTTGGGCACAATGCCCAAAGCCGGATCCACCGTCCGCAAAAAGTAATGTTCCGCCGCCAGATCGGGCCGGTCACGTTTAGGGATGCTGTCCACCCTTCTGATAAAAGAGTCGCCCCGGTTGGCAAAAGGATGCCTGCGCACCCATTGAGCCCATCTGTCCTTTGCAGAAGATATGCTGTCGACAAAATGGTCACGCGTAACGGATGCCCCGGGCTTTGAAGATAAAGTCGCCAAAGCCTGACGTTTACCCATATCTCTATCCACTTGCTGACTGACCTTGTCAATGACTGTCGGCCTTGGCAGTCTGTTAGACTTACCAGCGTCGGAGCAGCCGACCCATCCAATGTATAAAATTGAGAAGATGCCCGCGTAGCCGAGCAGTCTGGAGATTTTGGAATTCATCGTCGAGCTGTCTAAGGGTGAATGCCGATTTCAAATGAAATCGAAGGTGCTCGACATAGGTTATTTATATATTCAAGAATGACATAATATTAGACTTTTATTTCTAGTAACCGACGATAAAACATTGTGATGGATTGTTCACGAAAACGAAATAGCTGTAGAATAAATTGATTTTCAATACATTGATTAAAGATTATTTCATCATAAATAGCTCAGGGTCATGCTATCCGTCATACACCGCATCGATTTTCTGCTTATTTTGTTCATCTAAAATCCTTAACTCGATCCATCATGTCAGTAAAATCGAACCGCAGACATTTCGTCAAACAAGGTGCGCTGGCCACTGCAGGCTTTTTCATTGTGCCACGTCACGTGCTGGGCAAGGGGCACATTGCCCCGAGCGACAGGCTCAACCTGGCCGCCATCGGTGCCGGGGGCAAGGGCACCTCGGACATCTTTAATGCCTCAAACAATGGGGCCAATAACGTGGTGGCCTACGCAGATGTGGACTGGGGGCAATGCAAGACCACCGCACAGCGTTTCCCCAAGGCAAAAGCGTATCGCGACTTCCGACGCATGCTTGAGGAAAATGCAAAGGACATAGATGCTGTAACGATCTCTACACCCGACCACTTCCATGCCGTGGCAGCCATGGCGTGCATGCAGCTTGGAAAACATGTTTATGTTCAGAAGCCCCTCACGCATAATATCGCGGAAGCCAGGATGCTGACAGAAGCGGCACGAAAATACGGGGTCGTGACCCAGATGGGTAACCAGGGTGCCTCCAACCCCGCACAGAAAGTGGCCATGGAGTGGTTCGATAAAGGACTGATCGGAGATGTACACAAAGTGGAGATCTGGACCAACAGGCCCGTATGGCCGCAGGGGATCCCTGTACCCTCCGGCAACCCGCCCATGCCGGATACCATGTCGGTCGCTGACTGGGATATTTGGCTCGGACCGGCACAGCACGTCGAATATCACCCGCTCTATCATCCGTTCAAATGGCGCGGCTGGTGGAACTTCGGTACCGGTGCTCTCGGAGACATCGGCTGCCATACCATGGACTCCCCCTTCCGCATTCTCGGCCTGGGATATCCCACCGAAGTGGAAGCCAGCGTAGGCCAGGTCTTTATCAAGGACTGGAATCCAGAACATATCCCTGAAGGTTGCCCGCCCTCTTCGCTGGTGGAGATCAAGTTCCCGGCTACGAAAAAAAACAAGATCCCGATGAAGATGGTGTGGATGGATGGTGGTCTGCGTCCCTTCCATCCGGAACAACTGCCCGCCAGCGAGCCGCTGAGTCCCGACGGAGCCGGAGCCAATGGCGTTTACCTACATGGCAGCAAAGGCCTCATGGTCATCGGCATGTATGGCAATGACCCCAAGCTCTACCTCAACAGCGGCGAAACCATCTCTCTGCCCGCCTCCGTAAAGGAAGCCACCAAGGGCATGGCCGAATGGAATCACCAGGTGCTCTGGACGGAAGCCTGCAAAGCAGGATTCGGCAGCGATAAACATAAAGGACTCTCCTCTTCCTTCGACTATTCCGGACCGCTCACTGAAACGGTCATCATGGGCAACCTTGCCATCCGCAGTTATATGTTGCGTAAGGAGGTGAAGAACGCCGCCGGTAACGCGCGCATGGACTACTACGGACGCAAGAAACTCCTGTGGGACGGTGCCAAGATGCGGATCACCAACTTCGATGACGCCAACCAGTTCGTCACCCGCGAATACCGCGAGGGCTGGAAGCCGACGATGAAGTAAGTCACAAATATTCTGCAATAAAAAAGGGACGTCAGATCGGCGTCCCTTTTCTTTTGCATAGCATACTAACGTGTATGCATAAACGAAAAAAATCACGCATCACGCGTGATCCCCATGGTTTCGGAAACAATATCGAACAGATCCTTCCAATGGTCCGGCGATTCTTTGACTCCGAGTGTGGCAGCAATACCTTGAAAAATATCCCGCCGACTTGCACCGTTTTTGCGGAGATCGGACACCGATCCGTCTCCGGCAGACTTGGATAGTTTTCGTCCGGAAGGATCAGACAAAAGGGGATGATGAAAAAAAGTTACCCTGCTGAAAGCATCAGCAGACATCCATTCCGCCATCCTGCACTGCAGCAGGGTGGAATCAAAAAGATCCACGCCACGCACGATCAGGTCCACACCAAACTGAAGATCGTCCGACAGACTGGCTACATGATAGGCAGGGTCGCCGTCACGTTTACGGACGACAGCCTGTTGTACCGATGAAGGGAAATCCGAGGCAACCGGTCCCCGATAAAGATCCAGATGATCAATTCGGTTATGCGTATTCGTTAGTAATCGCCATGTATGTCCCGGTTCCATCATGTCGAGCGAACGGCCTGCGCATGCACAAAAATCTCCACCGCTCAGCCGAGACCGGGTGCAATCGCAGGCGAAGACGCAGCCCCTTTCCTGCAGTGTGCGAAGCATCTCCGCATATTCATCCACCCGTTGTCGTTGCGACCATTGCCGCCGGAGATCATCCGCGTCAACGGGTCCTTCATCCCAAGGGATGCCCAGAAAACTCAGGGTATCAAAGATATCCACCACGTATGCCTGACGAACCCGTCCGATGTCAAGGTCATCAATGCGCAGCAAGATGGAGGATCCGAATGTTCGGGCTAGCCCGGCCGTCAGCACAAAGGATAAAACATTCCCGGCATGAAGGTATCCGCTGGGTGTGGGCGCAATGCGTGTACGTTGATATGTCGGATCGCTCCGCATGATGATCTGTTACATTTTGAAACGCATCTATATGGCCGGAATGATCATCATGTTATTCATCATACACAAAACGGTAATGATGTCAAATGAAAAAATCCGAGAAATATGCGGACCATTCTTCCTCTGTATAGGATACCGATCGAAGTACATCGTCGTTCCATGGCTTCCAGGTCTGCGATCCTGGATCGAAGTATTCCGCCACATCCCGCCCCAAAAAGAGCTTATAATCAAATCGGGGAACATCCGTTACCACATACCCAGGATAATACCAGCTGCAACCGCGCGCGCGCAATTCATCCATCGTCAGCAAGATCAGATATTTGCCTAAACTGAAGCGTGCGTATTCCGGATCGTAGAAATGAAGGATGGAAGATCCGGACTTTTTACCGGTATCGAAAATACCCATGCCCACTAACCTCTCCCTATCCCAAATCTGAAGCGCATATGTATTGTATATGCTTTCATCGCCATCATAATACAATGCATCATGAATGGAACTGTACCCATCAAAAGGCACGGATTCCAGATACCTGTTATACAACAACTCATGGGTAGGATGTGGTTGATAGTTTGACAGCAGTTCCACCCGAAAGGATGCATTGCGCTTGCGCATGCGTCGGTGCGCATCCCTGACTAGCAGATCCTGCACCGGGAATCTCAGCCACCAGACCGGCCGAAAATCACGAAGCTCATGAATAAAACTATGGGTCACTGTGAAGATCGTCTGATTCATCCGATACCATCCCAGCGCCAGAAAAGCGTCCAGTTGCGCCCCGGTCAGTGCCGCCGGATGCCGTATTCTCTTGTATGCCAACATGCCCTCTGACATTCGCTTCCCGGAAGCAACCGGGACGGGTCGAAGTTACGCTTTTCTTGGTGCAAGGTCCAGCAACAAAGGGCCTGAAAATGAACAGATACATTCCTGAATCAAGGCCTTGACAGGTCTGCCGTTACGGAGAACTGGCTGAAGGCCGCGCCGGGGCGATGAACCGATCTTGCATACCGGAATTTCAACCTGCGGAGACTGACCCCGGCACCCACAGAAAACCCTGCCATCCCATTGGCCGCCCCGGGGATCGACAATTCAGCCCGACGCATGAAACTGTATCCCAATG